>CATPAM010000482.1 GCA_955651735.1 Candidatus Acidiferrales bacterium
CCGCCACGCGCTATCATTCGCTCATCGTCGAGCGCAAATCACTCCCCCGCGAGTTGACCATCACTGCCGAGACCGACGACGGCATCATCATGGGCGTCCGCCACCGCCGCCACAAACTAGAAGGCGTGCAATTCCATCCCGAATCGGTGCTGACCCCATGCGGCAAGCAACTCCTCCAAAATTTCTTAGGCCTGTAGCCATTTTCGCACGAAACTCGATTCGGTGCTTGCGCTGCGTACCGACCACTGTCTTTTCAACCCCTTGAGTGCTTCAGCCACCAGCTCCTAACGCTGGCGCAATGGCGACCGCGGTTGTTCGCGGAATGAAAGAAACAGACTTATTCGGCGCAGTCAGGCTGAGAATCCAGGCGCGATTGTGGTCGTCTATGTAGGTTATTTCCACTCCGATCTCCGCTTCCGAGGAAGCTATCCAGCGAACGATGCCCTGTCCGGTCACCCTGCGCTTCTCAACCTTAAAGTCCAGTACCAGATCCACGGGGCCTTCTGCCAGCTTGCGTGTCGAGTGGATACAAAGGCCTCCGCGCCCCAATTTGAGGAGCCCCTGGCCCAGCGCGGCGGCAAGGCTGTCAAAGGTGGCATCGAGAATGGCTTGCGCCTTTTCGCCGGGTGGGAAGCGCCAAAGCTCGTCCCGCTCGGCCAAGATTCGAGTTACGGCAGCTACTAAATGCCTGCGATCCACAGGCTTCGACATCACCGCCTCGACGCCCAAATCATAAGATTCGCGTGGCTTAATAACGTCGGTAAAGCCGCTCACAAACATCACGCTGGACTTGTAGCCGCTTGCTTTGATTTTCTTTAACAATGTGATCCCGTCCATGACCGGCATTCGCACGTCTGACACGACAACATCAACTTGATTCGTGGAAATAATGCTGAGAGCTTGTACACCATCCTCGGCGACCAGCACATGGCACCCTTCCCGTCTAAACCATTCCGCGATAATAGTGCGCAGGTCAGGCTCGTCATCGACAAGCAATATTATGGCGTCCTTCAGTTGCATTTTCGGGCTCCTTGAAAAAGAGGCAGCACAAGAGAAAAGCAAGTGTGATTTTCACGTTCGCAGAGGTTCAGCTCTCCTCCATGTTCGTCAACAATGGCTTTCGACAAGCTCAGTCCTAATCCGGTTCCTTTGCCGACGGGCTTGGTGGTAAAGAAGGGCTCCATTATTCGCGCCCTGAGATCGGGAGGTACGCCAGGCCCACTATCAATCACATCGAAAACAGCCGATTGCGCGCTGCTTGCCACTTCCAGCCGGATCCATTTGTCTCCCTCGCACTCGACAACCGCGTCAAATGCGTTCTGCAGTAGGTTGAGTAGGACTTGGACGATTTGCACTTCACGACAAGAAATATGCAGCGCCGGGTCTACCGTAGGGGTGTGCAGTCGCACGGAATGCACTCTGAAACGTTCCTTGCATAATTCCAGTGCGTGCTCGACAATCTCGCCCACGGAAGCGCGCTGAAAAGGGTCGGTGCTGCCT
Organism: Candidatus Acidiferrales bacterium; assembly: GCA_955651735.1. Taxonomy (GTDB): domain Bacteria; phylum Acidobacteriota; class Terriglobia; order Acidiferrales; family UBA7541; genus Acidiferrum. The sequence continues at coordinate 1,501 of CATPAM010000482.1, forward strand.
TCGCGTGCCGTCTGCCGCAGGCTTTTCACGATCTTGCTGATACGATTGGCAGTCTGCTGGATGCGACTGCTGGCGGCCTGCAATGCCTTCAGCGGCACATGCCCTGTTTCGGCCATGTCCATCAGGTCGCTCGCGGAAGCGTGGATGACCGCAAGTGGGTTGTTGATTTCGTGGGCTATGCCGGCCGCCATCATTCCCAATGCCGAAAGGCGAGCCGACGCCACCGCCTGGGCTCGACGCACTTCCAACTCTGTCTCCATCTGCTTGCGGTCGCTAATATCGCGGGCCACCTTCGACGCTCCTACCAGGTTGCCCAGCGGGTCAAATATCGGAGACATGGTTACGGACACCTCGACGTTTCGCCCATCCTTTCCCGTTCGCACGGCGTCGTAAGCATTGATCGTTTCCCCCCGTTTCAGAGGTCCCCAGATGTCCAATCCCTCATCCTCTCCGGCGGGAGGGAGCAGCATGGAGATGGGTTTACCAATAGCTTCCTGTGCGGAATAGCCGAAGATTCGTGCTGCGCTTCGGTTCCAACTGGTAATGACGCCCTCCGTCGTCTCGCCGATGATTGCGTCGCTCGAGGAGTCCACGAGAGCAGCCAGATGAAACCTGAGGCCCGTGCCGGGCTCGCGGTTAGAGACGTCGCGGATGAGACTCAGAAGCAGGTTTCCCTGCCCTATCTGCAGGGGGCTGCGCATAACGTCAATGAGAAACTCTTTGCCATCCTTGTGTTTGCCGCACCGTTCGAGTCCCATGTCCAGTGCTCCGCGCCGATGGTCCTGGCTGTCGCCAAGTCCGAGACGCACGTGACGGAATTGTTCAGGAAGCAGTATCTCGATGGGCTGGCCGCGCAGTTCGTCACGGCTGTACCCAAACAGCCTTTCCACTTGTACGTTGACGCGAACAATGCACCCTTGCTCGTCGGAAATCACAACGGCTTCCGGAACAGACTCGAACAAAGCCTCGAGGATGTGGCGGCTGCCCTCGGACACGTCGCCACTTTGTTTCTGCGCGCCTAAGCTTGGTTCATACACGTGTACGCTGCTCGCTAGAAATAGCCAGGAACGAACTTGTCTTAGCTAGAACCGCCAAAGGACAACAGGAAGGGGGGCAATGCTACTGCCCAGCCAATCTAGACCGGTTGAGACCTTCCGTCAAGCCGAACTGCCAGAGTGATACGCCTAAGTAACGAAGGAGTTTGACTTACCCGTTGCCAACTGCGTCCATCGAGCCTACCAACTCAAATCCGCCAGAATTGCCCCGTACTCCTCAATCCCTCGCCAAAACTGTCCCAGCCGCAAATTCTCATCCGAACTGTGCTGGTGATTGTCATAATTCACGATGGGCACACCAATCCACGGCAAACCCAGGTCCTCGAAAATGTACATCGGCACGCTCCCGCCCAGCGTCGGCGCAACCACCGCGTTTCCGCCCATGGCATCTTGCACCACTTGCACCAGCGCCTTGGAAACCGGCAAATCCATTGCCGTGCGTGACGCACGGTAGCCGCCTTCTTCAATTATTTTCGCGATGCGCGGGTGCTCGCGGCGTTCGTCCATCGTTGGTTCGTGGTCGATCACGTAAAACCCCTGCTTGCGAATGAAAGCCACGATCTGCTCGGATTTCTTCTGCGGATCTTCGCCCTTCACCAGGCGCGCTTCGATCGACGCCTCGGCTTTTTCCGGCACAACGTTCTGCGCATGCTCGCCAACGTACGCGCTGCGCAATCCACGGATGTTCAGCGAAGGCTCATTAATTAGCTCGACCAACTTTTTGCCGCCGCCTTCGGGTTTGGCGATGCCGAGTTCGCGCTCAAGTTCCGCGTCGTTGTCCGGCATCGCCGCTAGCGCTTTCTTTTCGACTTCGCTGAGCGGCGCCGCATCCTCGTAGTATCCGTCGATGAGCACGCGGCCATCCGCATCCTTCATCGACGCCAGCAGGCGCGACAACTCCATCGCCGGATTCGGCGCCCAATTTCCGTAGTGCCCGCTGTGCAGCGCCCGCACCGGCCCGTACACGGTGATATCCAGGCCGACGTCGCCGCGATTGCCGAAGAACACCAGGGGCCGTCCAGACTGGTGCACTGGCCCGTCCGCGGTGATGAGCAAATCTCCGCCTAACAGATTTTTGTGCAGCTCCAGCGTACGTTCCAGGTTTGTCGAGCCGGCCTCTTCCTCACCCTCAAA
>CATPAM010000483.1 GCA_955651735.1 Candidatus Acidiferrales bacterium
CGCGAATGCGGCCTTCGCGCAACCCGTGCTCGATTTCACGGCGCTCGCCGGGGAGATAGCCTCCACGATAGCCGCGAATGGCGGTCGGCTGTCCGGGCTGCACCGGATTCGCCTGCTGCAAATAGGTGAGCAAGACTTCCGTGTAGAGACGCGAGTTGGCAAACACGATGGTCTGCAGCTCGTGCTCCAAAAATTCCTGCGCCACACGCGCGGATTCGTTGATGTAGCTGCGGCGAATGCCCAGTGCGCGATTCACCACCGGCGGATTGTAGAAAACGAAGGTCTTCTCCGCAGCCGGCGCGCCATTGGCGTTTAGCACCTCGACGTCCGCTTCCAGGAGCCGCGCAGCCAGCTCCCCCGGATTTGCAATCGTCGCCGACGAGCAGATGAATTGCGGCTCGCACCCGTAAAAGCGCGCGATGCGCCGCAGCCTGCGCAGTACGTTGCACAAGTGGCTGCCGAAGACTCCGCGATAGGTGTGCAGCTCGTCGATCACGATATAGCGCAAATTCTGGAAGAGCCGCGTCCAGCGCGTGTGGTGCGGCAAAATTCCCGTGTGCAGCATGTCCGGATTGGTGAGCACGATGTGCCCCTTTTCGCGAATGGCTTTCCGCGCGTCGCTCAGTGTGTCGCCGTCATACGTGAAAACGCCAAAGCGATTCTCGAGCCGCTGGTTCAAATCATGGAGCTCAGCAAGTTGATCCTGTGCCAGCGCCTTGGTGGGGAAGAGATACAGCGCGCGGCTGTCGGAGTTTTCCAGAATCGCGTTCAGGATCGGCAAGTTGTAGCAAAGCGTCTTCCCGGAAGCTGTAGGGGTGACGATCACGACGTTCTTGCCGGCTCGAACTGTTTCCGCAGCGGCAGCCTGGTGGCTATAGAGGTGGCGAATGCCTTTGCCGAGATAAGCCGCCCTCAGATCGTTGTGGGTCCCGGCAGGGAAGTCCGCCCACTGCGCCTCGCGCGCTGGATAGTGGCGAATCGCGGTGAGGATTTCGCCATGAACATCACGAGCGGCGAGAACATCGAGTACTTCATGGACGCGAGTGATCGCCGTCGAGCCGCGCGACAGTGCAGCGCCATCGGAAATCGCCGCCCCCGAGGTGCCAGCCCTGCGAACTGCCAGTGATTCCGACATGCGATAGCCTCCAGCGCATTCGCCTTTTGTTCGCCACAGGCTAACACGCGGTTTTCGCATGCGCAACAGCCTTCTCGGTCAATTTTTCTATATATTCGAAATCGGGATTCAGGGCGCAGTACGGCCGCTATTTCTTGGCTGCTCGATACAGGATGACGCGCACCTTCTCTAGCGTGATTAGGCCGCCCTCAACCATGGCGTCCAGGCGCGGCAAAATCTGCTCGATGCGTTCGGTGGTTTCCACAATTTCGAGGATGATCGGCAAGTCCTGCGACAGCCGCAAGAGTTTATCGGTGTGATAAACGCTGGAGCCGCCGTATCCTGCCACCCCGCGCAGCACCGTCACTCCCGAGAATTTCTCCTTGCGCAGCATCTCCACTACCGCTTCATACAGTGGCCTGCCGTGCCACTTGTCCGACTCCCCGATGTGAATGCGCATCAGCGTGCGCTCCCCTTCAAATTTCTCGTGCGGCATCTCGAAGCTCCTAGAAGCGGTTCGCCAGTCGAATTCCCGCAACAGACAGCAGCAAGCCAATGACGACGCTGGCCGCCACGTACGTAGTCGCCGGCAGCCACTCGCCGTCCTCCAACATTTTCGCGGTCTCCCAGCCAAAGCTGGAAAAAGTCGTGTAGCCGCCGAAAAACCCGACCGCGATGGCCACGCGCCAGTCCGGAGAAATCACCAGGCGGTTGAGCGTCAATTGCCCAATGAGGCCGAGCAAAAAGCATCCGCTCAGATTGATCAGCAGCGTGCCGTAGGGGAACGTTCCGCGCGTGCGCACCTGTACGATGCCCTGCAGCCCGTAACGCGCCAGCGTGCCCACCGCGCCAAAGATCGCAATCAGAATCAGCTGCAAAGCAGCTCCAATCCGCCGCCCAGGCGAAACAAAAAACTCCTGGCGCCGCCCGGCAGCCAGGAGTCATCAGTTCCAGCACGCGCTGGGACGGTTATGGCGAACTCCATCGCCTTCAATCTCGTACCGCGCCGCTAGTGTAGCCGCGCCGCGCAAACGACACAAGAGCGTTCGGTACGCGGGCGGGACAGCCAATCCTGGCTGTCCCACTTTTAGCTCGGCTTATTTAATAATGAAAGCGGTAACGCACCTGCACAAAGACTTCCCGCGGATTCAGGAAATGCGTGCCGCCAAATGTGAAACTGTTGTCCAGCAGCACCCTCCGGTTGGCAACGTTCGTCGCGCTTACGGAAGCCGAGAATTTTTCCCCGAATTCCTTGCCGAGCGAAAGGTCAAGGGTAGTATGCGGCTGAAGATGATCCCCGGGGATCGCCGGATTGCTGTTCGAGAAGCCCGAGCCGTAATAAACATCCGCAGAAGCGTACGCCCGCCACGGCAGCGTGTACTGGCCGCCAAGGTGCAGCGTATTACGCTGGTCATGATCGAGCAGAAAAAAGCCCGGGGGAGGCGTAGCGCACGGACCGATCAGTCCACCGATGACGCAGCCGAAGCCAAGAGCGAGTTGATTGGAATAAGTGAGATAGAGTTGCGCACGGTTTTGGATCCGCGGCGAGCGGAGTGTCAGCTCCCAGCCGTTAATTCGCGCGCCTTGTACATCGACCGGGAAAAAGATGTTTGAGCTATTCAGGCTGTTATGGTCAAAGAAGTTCTTCGCGCGAGTCAAAAAGTTGTCGGCATCGAGGACCCAGCCTTTGAAGGGAATCGTGACGCCGAATTGATGCTCTTCGTTGCGCTCTCCGCGCAAGGGTACGAAGTCAAGCTGCTGTTGAGTCTGGATATCGTTTAGCGTGGGCCCAGATAAGGTGCCCAGCGGTGGCGCCTGATAAAAATGACCGTAGAATCCACGGAACACCCAATTTAATTTTGGAATTCGCAGCGAAGCGCCAACGCGCGGACTGGTGGCATTTTCCACCACTCCTCCGGAAAAGTGTGTCTGGCGCAGCCCGCCGGTCAGCGTCAGCCATGAATTGACTTTGACTTGATCCTCAACATAAACAGCGATGAGGCTCCCGTCCGGATTTTGCGACAGCGGCGCGACTGTGCCGCTCCCGTCGTTGTAAACGACGTGGAAAAATTGATCGTCCTGCTGAGCAAAACTGTAAAAACCCACGCGCGCGTTATTAGGGCCCTTGATCCAAGACACGGTACCCTGCCCGCCCTCATATTTAGAGGAGCGGTTCTGGGTTGCGGCACTCGGGAAATCGTTTGGATCGCTTGCGTAATTGGCGCTGTTGTAGTGGAAGAACGGTGAGACGTTAAGCACCAGCCCCGGACTGAACGTGCGTACCCACGAGAAGGCAGCAAAGGAATCGTTTTCGCGGTTGGCATCGCGCAGCCTCAGGCCGAGCCTATTCAGTGGGTTGTTGGGGTCAAACGGCACCTGGTAAAAGTCCCGCCGCGCTTGCGCAACGAAGCGCAACTGGTCCTGTGAATCGGCGTTGTAAATCAGTGAGACAAACCCACCATAGCCGTTCGCGGCGTCGTGGAGAACGGCCGACGTCGGAGTCTGCAAGCCCAGATTCGTTCGGTTCCCGTTCGCGCTGGCGTAATACGCAAAACGGTTGCTGTGGCCTCCGAGATTGATTTGATCGTCCGTTTGATAGAAGTTCCCCGCACTTAAGGTCAGCTCAGCCTCATTGTTTCGCTCGAAGCCCGTGCGTGGCAAAACGTCGAAGATGCCGTAGGTGCGATCGCCGAAGTCCGCCGCATAACTCCCGCGTTGCATTTCGACAGCATCGATGTCTTTGGGATCGACCTGTGGTCCAAGGTTGCTCGCAATATTCGTGTTGGGAATCGCGACGCCGTCAATCAGCCAACTCACCTGGTGGCCGCCGCGGACATGTAGCTGGTCGTGCGTAAAATAAGCGCCTGGAACATAGTCTGTAATCATCGCCAGGCTATTGCTGCGCGTGGCGCCCGGTGTCTGCTGGATCTCCAAGCGATCTACTAGGGTCGTAGGAGTGACGGATTCCGTTTGCGCCGGCGCAGAATCCGCCAACACCGTCACGGACTGGGCCTGCGTGGGGAGCCGCAGCTCAAAATGCAGAATGGGCGCCGTGCCGGACAGCACGGTAACGGTTTGTTCCTGCGTCACAAATCCCACCTGCGACACTGTCACGCGGTATTCGCCGAGCGGCACAGCATCAAAGTGGAATCCTCCTTCCGCATTCGTCTGTGCTGTTTGCGCGTAATCCGATGTTTTTGCCTTCAGCGTGACCGTGGCATCCGCGACCGGGCGGTGCTGCGGATCGTGCACAATTCCGCGCACCGTCCCAAATAGCACCGCCAGCGCTGGCACGCTCAGAAAAAGCAAAGCAGCAAGCAATTTCAAAACGCCTCTCATAATTTTTCTCCAAAAGTAGTTAGAGCGCGACGCAAGGTCGCGGCAGGAGCCGATCAATTGGGTTGGGAAAAAACGGCGGCTCTTACAGCGCGTGCGCGAGGCGGAGGCGAGAGAGGCTTTACAGGTCGCGGAACAGCAACAGCTTCTGAGGTTTCCGCGGCAGGAACAACCGAAGCAGGCACGAAGGCAGACTCCCGATGCGGCAGCACAAACGCCACCGCCGTGACCAGCGGTTTCTCAGAGTCCTGGCAACACGACATCGAGCAATCCATCATTTCACCCATGCCATGCCCGCAATCCATGTCTAAGTGCGGCGATGCCTGTTTTCTCTGGTGATGATGCTGCGCGATGGGGCAGTGGTCGCCGGTGCAACACGCCATCGCATGCACCGACCACGCGGCGCCCGCCAAGGGAGCGTACAATGCCACAGCCGCCAGCAGGCACACCCACGCGGCTAGTAATCTCTTGTGATCCTGGCTCGAGGCGTTCACGGTCCATTTCCCTATGACGCATAATAAGACGAAACGGCTCTCTCTGACCATCCAATATGTCTCGCATCTGCGTAGCAAAAACCTACCTCGCTCCCCGCAGCGCCTTGACTTGCCGCCACCTCGCGTCGCAGACTTCCGTCATGGCGCAAACCTATTTGCTCTTTGATTTCGGGCCGGATGAGGAAAAAGTCCAGCAGGCCCGCCACAAACTTGAAAGCTGGAAGCAGGCCTTCCGCCTCGACAAAAAGCTGCAATACAAACTGGAACGCGAGCTATCTGCAGCGCCCGGCACCGCGGCAGCAAAACCGGAGCCCGCAAAGCCCGAAAAACGTAGATCCGCGAAAACGAAATCAAAATCCAAGCCCAAATCCGACGAACCCGAATCTGAAAACGGCGGTCCCGTAAAACTCTTCGTTCGCCTCTATTTTTCCGGCCACGAGAGGCTCTCCGAGCAGCGCTGGATCGACCGCATCCCCACGGAAGAGCCGTTCAAAAGCGCTTCCCCCAAAGTCGTCCGCGAAACCGAACCCGGTTTCGCCGACATCCTCAAGCAGTTCGACACCCTCGAGTGAACCCATTGCTTCCGAC
>CATPAM010000484.1 GCA_955651735.1 Candidatus Acidiferrales bacterium
CGTGTAGCGAGATTTTGTAGGGGGGGCAGCATTGCTGCGCCCCAGCTTGGCACGGTGCCAAAATCCTGTAGAATGCATCGGCCTTGCCGGCCGATTCGCTTGGCCCCGCGCCAAACGCGAGCACATGTAGCGGACGCCGACTTTGGCGGACGCCTTTTTCAACCTCATCGAGGTGAAGGCTATGAAACAAATTCTGGCTTTAACGTGCCTCTCGCTTTTCGCATGCGTCTCTTGCTCGCTCGCCCAAACCCAGGTCGACCCCAAATGGCAAATCCACGACCCCAACCGCCCGGTCCCGCCGGTGATCGACCCTGGCACGGCAAGCACACAAGGCACCCCAGGCCGCCCGCCATCCGACGCCATCATCCTCTTCGACGGCAAAGATCTCTCTAAGTGGCAGCGCAAAGACGGCACGCCTGCGGAATGGAAAGTTGTGCCGGTCAGCCCATCGCCCAAAACTGCAGAGGAATACCTCAAGAAGACGCAAGGAGAAAACGGATACTTCGAAGTCGTCCCCAAAACCGGCTACATCTACACCAAAGAACCCTTCGGCGACTGCCAGCTCCACGTCGAATTCGCCGAGCCTCAACCCGCGAAGGGCCAAGACCAGGATCGCGGCAACAGCGGCGTCTTCCTCCACGGCCTCTACGAAGTACAAGTTCTCGATTCCTACGAAAGCAAAACCTATGCCGACGGCCAGGCCGCCGCCGTCTACGGCCAATTTCCTCCGCAGGTGAACGCTTCGCGCCCGCCCGGCCAGTGGCAGACCTACGACATCATTTTCCACGGCCCGCGTTTCGACACCTCCGGCAAACTCCTCCGCCCCGCGCTCATCACCGCGTTTCACAACGGCGTGCTGGTCCAGGACAACGTCGAGCTAACCGGCCCCACCGGCCATCACGTGCGCCCACCGTACACCGCCGGGCCGGAAAAGCTCCCGCTAGCGTTGCAAGATCACAACCACCCAGTCCGCTACCGCAACATCTGGCTCCGCGAGCTGAAATAACGCGTCCCTCCAAAGGTTCCCTCCATCCCTCGAATCTTGTAGTATGTCCTCCGGCAAAAGGGGGCCTATGCGCAATTTGTTTTTCTTGCTTCTCGCCGCAGCCGCGGTACTCGCCATTCCCGGCTTCTCACAAACCGAAAAACCCTGGCAGCAACTCTTCAACGGCAAAGATCTCACCGGCTGGAAACACGTCGGCCCGGGCAACATGACCGTCGAAAACGGCCTGATCCAAACGCACGGCGGCATGGGCCTGCTCTACTGGACCGCCGGCAAGGTCGGTGACTGCCGCATTCGTGTCGTTTACAAAATGCGCGACCACAACGACAATTCCGGCGTCTTCATCCGCATCCCCGTCGAGCCTCGCGAGCCCTGGATGCCCGTGCACTACGGCTACGAAGTCCAGATCGACAATCAGCCCGAAGATTCCAAGGAAGACGATTACCACGTCACCGGCACGCTCTATTCCCTCACCAAGCCGCTCGCCCGTCCCGGCAAGCCCGGCCCCGAGTGGAATACCATGTTGATCACGCTCGATGGCCCCCACACCGTCGTCGTCCTCAACGATGTAAAGGTCACCGACTACACCGAAGGCCAGCCCGTTCCCGAAAAAAAGTTCGACTTCGAGCCCCAGCGCGGCCGCCGCCCCAACGAAGGTTACATAGGCCTGCAAAATCACAGCGACAACGACATCGTTTTTTTCAAAGAAATGGCGCTACAGCCGTTGCGTTAATGTACGTTCCGGTGGCTCAGGCCTGGTTTTAGGCCTGAGGCTTTTTCCTCGATTTTGATTTTCGCTTTTGAAATTCTTTTTTTCGATTTTTCTGACCAGGAGCAAAAATGAAAAAGGATCTCTCTCGCCGCAAATTCCTGCAACGCACCGCCGGTGCCGCCAGCGCTCTCGCCGCCGCCAACACGTTCTTCCTGCGCGACACGCGCCTGGAAGCCGCCAGCTACCCCACCGTCGCTCCAAGCGACCGTATCCGCTTCGGCATCATCGGTATCGGCATGCAAGGCTCCGGACTGCTCGCCGCCGCCGTGGCGCTTCCCGGCGCGGAATGTATCGCCGCCGCCGATCTCTACGATGGCCGCCACACCCTCGCCCGTGAAATCGTCGGCAATCCGAATCTCTTCGTAACACGCCGCTACAAAGACCTCCTCGACAATAAGGAAATCGACTGCCTCATCGCCGCCGTTCCCGACCACTGGCACAAGCAAGTCGTCGTCGACGCCGTCCACGCCGGAAAAGACATCTACTGCGAAAAGCCCATGTCGCACTCGCCTTCCGACGGCCTGGAAATGGTCAAAGCCGGCAAAGCCACCGGCCGCATCATCCAGATCGGTTCGCAGCGCGTCAGCTCCGTGCTCTGCGCCAAAGCCAAAGAGCTCATCGCGCAAGGCACCATCGGCGACCTCATGATGGTCGAAGGCTCTCTCGGCCGCAACGATCCCACCGGCGCCTGGCAATATCCGCCGCCTTTCGATCTCTCTCTCAAGACTCTCGACTGGGAAACCTGGCAGGGCACCGCTCCGCATCGCGCTTGGGATCCCGACATGTCCCCGAAATATTTCGCGCGTTGGCGCTGCTGGAAGGAATACGGCACGGGAGTCGCCGGCGACCTCCTCGTGCACCTCGTCAGCGGCATGATGTTCATGCTCGGCCTGAACGAGCCGCCCAAGCGCGTCCTCTCCTCCGGCGGCATCCTTCGCTGGAAAGACGGCCGCAACATGCCCGACGTCCACGCCACACTCTTCGAGTACGGCGAAATCCCCATCTACTTCCGCCTGAACCTCGGCACCGAGTCTCCTGAGATCTATCGCTTCAGCGGGTCCAAGGGCATTCTCGAAGTCACCGAATACGCGCTCACCTACTACCCGCAAACCGGCAAGGACGAATCGCCCAGCTACTATTCTTCCGGTTTCCCCCGCGCCATGCGCGAAGAGTATGTCAACAAATGGCACGAGGAGCACGATCCCAAGCCCACCAAAGAGCCCGGTTTGCAGGGCCTGACCTTCCACAGCGTCTCCTGGGACGAACAGAAACCGCACATGTGGACCTATTTCGACGCGGTGCGCACCCGCAAGCCTAACGTCGAAGACGTAGTTTTCGGGCACCACGCCGCGCTGGCCTGCCATCTAGCCAACGAATCCTACTTCCGCAAAGCCGCCACCACCTGGGACGGCGAAAAAATAAAAACCTAAGTTTTACGGGCGCAGCACGGCTGCGCCCCTGCTTGGCGCGATTTCAACTCCGTACAAGGCCGAATTTCTTGGAGTGCGGCAGTCTTGTTATCCTGAGCCTCGAAGGACTGCCGCTTTCACGGCGTCAGCGCTACCCAACCCTGTAAGATTGGCGCAGCCCTCTTACCCTCCCTCCACCCCCTCTCCGCCGAAATCCCTTTACCCCCGGTCTGCATCAAAGCTAGGCCCACAAATGCCAACTCGACACTTCGCCACCCTGTTCTCCTCCGCGCCTGGCAACCTAGCCCACTGGCTCCTGCATCTCGGTGGAATCGGTTTGATTCCCCTCGGCCTGATCGATAGCTCCGTAGTCCCTCTCCCCGGCAGCATGGATTTTGCCACCATCCTTCTCTCTGCTCGCGACAAGCATCTTTGGTTCTACTACGCCGCTATGGCCACGGCCGGTTCCGTCCTCGGCAGTTTTCTCACCTACCGCCTCGCGCGCAAAGGCGGCAAAGAGGCGCTCGAACGGAGACTCTCGAAACGAAAGGTCGATAAAGTTCTAAAAGCGTTTGAACGCTGGGGTTTCGCGGCCATCGCTGTCCCCGCATTACTCCCGCCGCCGTTTCCGTTAGTCCCCTTCGTCATTGCCGCGGGCGCCATGCAGTACTCGCTCCCAAAATTCTTGACCGCTATGACCATCGGCCGCTCCGTCCGCTACACCATCCTCGCCTTCCTCGGCGCCACCTACGGACGTCACATCCTCTCCCTTTTTTCCCGCCACGCCTACGCCGCGCTTTTCATCGGGCTCGCAGTTGTCCTCGTTGCCATAGTCACCGTCCTGCTCTTCCGCAAACGCCGCTAGCCCACGCGCTTTAGTGCATTCACCATTCGCCACGCCCTCCCTCCGACACCCGCAAGCAATAGAGTTGGAAGCGGCCGCTGCATGCACCGGGTGCGCCAAGCCGCGTTCGTGTTAACCTTCTCGCGTTGGATCGATGCTGCTTTGTGTCTCGTTCCGGATGGCGAGATCCATTTCGAATTGCATCTAAAGGGAGACGCTCCCTATGAATGGTACCGTGCAGCGATTAGGCGCCCTGGCGGCGTGCCTCGTCGCGGGAATCGTTGCCGTCTGCTGGCACACGGAAACCAGAGCCGCCGGCTCCGGGCACCCTAAGGCTACTGCTGCCTACCTCGTTCAGCCTGCCAGCAAACCCGTGAACTC
>CATPAM010000485.1 GCA_955651735.1 Candidatus Acidiferrales bacterium
GGGAATGGAGATGCGAAAGGTCTGCAGCTCTGCCGAGCTAATGAATCCCGGATTTACTTTGGTCAGGGCGCGAAAGGTGCGAATCATCAGACCGGAGCAGATTAGCAGGACCAAAGCGAGGGCCACCTGCACGACTACAAGCGTATTTCGCGCGCGATGCTGCTCCTTGCTTTGGCTTAGTCCGCGTCCCCCTTCGCGAATGCCGGTCGTCAAACGCGCACCCGCATATTTCAGGATTGGAACACAGCCGAACAGCAAGCTAGCGAGAAGTGAAACCAGGAGGGTGAAGAGCAATACCGGCCCGTTAATCCCGACTTCGCTGATGCGCGGAAGTCCCGCCGGCGCGATCGCAACGAGCACGCGCAATGCACCATAGGCCAACGCCAAGCCGAGCGCGCTGCCGAGGAATCCGAGAATGACGCTCTCCAGCAAGAGTTCGCCAGCGATGCGACTCCAACTGGCACCCAGGGCAGAGCGCAGTGCCAGTTCTTGCCTTCGTCCTTCCATGCGGACCAGCAGCAGGTTCGCTACATTTGCGCAGACAATTAGCAGCACCATGCCGATCGAGCCCATGAGAACCCACAACACGCTGCCCACGTCGCCCACGACATCCTGCTTCAGTGGACGCACGTTGGGCCCGATCTTCGCGTCTTCAAATAATTTGATGCTGAATCCCGGCGGCGCCGGAAAACTGTTCATTACGATCGGAAGCATGCGTGCGACGTCGGCATTGGCCTGCTGCAGCGTCGCGCCCGGCTTGAGTCTAGCAAGTCCTTCGTAACTGAAATTTCCCAGGTGCGCCTTATTGCGATCAAACTGAAAGGGCGCTATCAGAGCGGGATCCACCTGGTCCAAGAAATGAAATCCCTTCGGCAAGACACCGATGATTTGCCGAGCTTTCCCGTCGACGACGAGAGTTTGCCCGACGGCGGCCGGGTTGCCGCCGAACTTTCCGCGCCAATACCCGTAGGTCAGCAGCACGGTTTGTGGAGCGCCGGGCAAATCATCTTCGCGGCGGAAAATGCGGCCCAACATCGGCTGCACGCCTAAAATGGGAAGTGTGCCGTCTGTGACGTTAAGCGCCGGCACCTGTTCCGGTTCGCCAATTCCCGTCACGCTTACCGAGTCACCCGAATAAAGTCCGATATCCTGGAACGTCCGCCCTTGTTCGCGGTAGATGAAGTAGTCGGACGGGGACATATTCAGTTCGGGAAGGTTAATGCCCGGAGCCGTGTGCCACACACCAACGAGGGACTCAGCGTGCGAATAGGGCAAAGGCTTCAGCAGGACGCCCTCAAGGACGCTGAAGACCACGGTGTTCGCGCCCACTCCAGCCGCCAGCGTAATCAGGGTCATGACGGTGAACATGGGCGCTCGCCCGAGTCTCCGCAAGACCTGGCGCAATTGATTTCTGAATGAACTCATCGGTCCGGCCTCCTGGCAACGCCGCTTTCTTCGAGCCCCAACGGCTTTAGGCGCAATCTCGTGCATTTTTGGTACGCTGGAGGCGGACTGGAAGTTCCGAAAACATTTCCGGGCAGACCGGAACTTCGTTGACAGGCACGGAGTCGTACTCTAATATTGACGTTTGTCTCTACAGGGAAAGGTGTGACTAAGGGCCATGAGGACGTATGTAGCCAAGGGAGAAGAGGCCGAGGCGCTGAAGGAAGGCGCGAGCTGGTTTGTGGTCGATGCCACGGACCAAGTACTGGGCCGGCTGGCCACTAAAGTGGCGCGGATGTTGATCGGCAAAGATAAGCCGAGCTTTACGCCGTACCTGGATTCTGGCGATCACGTGGTGGTGATCAATGCCGACAAAGTGCGCATGACGGGGAACAAAGTTGAGCAGAAAATCTATTACTCGCACAGCGGGTATCCCGGCGGATTGAAGGAAGTGCCGGCGAAGAGATTGCGCGCTACCAAGTCGGATTGGATGATTCGCGAAGCGGTGCTGGGGATGCTGCCTAAGAACAAGCTGCGCGCGCGGCGTGCGAAGAAGCTGCGCATTTATCGCGACGCGGCTGGTTTGGCGCGGCATGCGGGGCAGAAGCCGCAGGCAGTTCCGCTATAACTGTTGCTGAGAAGCACAGCCAGAAATGGCTGTGCCACAGTTGGGCAGAAGCTGCTGGCAACGAGATTCGGGGATTGTTGTTGTGGTGGGTTAGCAGCCTGCAGCATTCTTAGTCTCCTGGTTTGGCACCCCTTCGGACGGTTTTTAGTGCTCAGGGTAAGGGTAGCGCGCCAAATGCTGTTCCGCACGTTGCGGTGCCTTCCTTCGTCGAGTAGGGAGCAACCCGAAGCGTGAAGTTTTGCAGGTTCCGGTCTTACCGGAACTGTCTGTAATTGAGGAGGATCGTTGAGCTCTACGGGTACGCCCATCGCGGGCACAAACTGGTTTCTGGGTACCGGCCGCCGCAAGGAATCGGTCGCGCGCGTGTTTTTGCGCGCCGGCTCGGGCAAGTTCACGATAAACAAGCGGACGGTCGAGCAATACTTCCCGAATTTCGCGTGGAAGCATGACGCTACCGAGCCACTGAAGTTCACCAGCCTGGCGGACCAGGTGGACGTGGTGGTGACCGCGAATGGCGGCGGGGTTGGCGGACAAGCTGGCGCGGTGCGCATGGGATTGTCGCGCGCGATTGCGAAGTTCAATCCGGAGCTGCGGCCATCGCTGCGTACGAACGGTTTTCTGACGCGCGACTCCCGTATGAAGGAACGCAAGAAGTACGGGCAGAAAGGCGCGCGCAAGCGCTTCCAGTTCACGAAGCGTTAGGTTTTGGACGCCCTCCGGGGCTTCGACAAACTCCGTCCCGGTTTTACCGGAACGAGATCACGGCCGGCAAGCTGCCGGCAAGAAGGCTGCTCTGCAGCGAATCGGGATACATCGATGCGCTGCCGCAAGCAGCTATCCTTAAAGGAGGAAACTTGGCAGTTGAAATTACGATGAAGGAGCTGCTGGAGGCCGGAGTTCACTTTGGCCACCAGACGCGCCGCTGGAACCCCAAAATGAAGGAATATATTTTCGGGGAACGCAACGGCATTCACATTATCGATCTTCAGAAGACCCTCAAGATGTTCCGCGA
>CATPAM010000486.1 GCA_955651735.1 Candidatus Acidiferrales bacterium
CCCCGGACTCCGCTACAACAAAGCCGAACCCCGCCTGGTCGAGCCGGACGTCTAATTCCGCAAAGTAGACGATCAATGGCACGCCTTCCTGAACGAAGACGACATGCCGCAGCTCCGCTTGAGCCCCACCTACCGCCGCCTGCTCGTCCGCGATGCCGCCGACCGCGACGTCCGCAACTACGTGAAAGAAAGATTTACCGCCGCGATTCAGTTGATGAAAAACATCGAGCAGCGCAAGCACACCATCCTGCGTGTCTGCCAGTCCATCATCGCGCGGCAAGGCGAATTTCTCAATCATGGTCCCGATGCGCTCAAGCCCATGATGATCAAGGAAGTCGCCGAAGAAGTCGGCGTGCATCCCTCGACGGTTAGCCGCGCCGTGGCCAGCAAGTACGCGCACACTTCGCAAGGCGTGCTGGAATTGCGCTCGTTCTTCAGCGAATCGGTGAACGGCCCGGAAGGCAGCGGCATGTCGCTGCTCACCCTCAAGCGCCTGGTCAAGAAAATGATCGAGGAAGAAGACGGTACCAAGCCGCTCACCGACGATCAAATCGCCAAAAGGCTCGACGACGCCGGCATTCACGTCACGCGCCGCACGGTCGCGAAATATCGCGAAGATATGCGCATCCCCAGCACCCACCAGCGCCGGGTAAAAAACTGAGCGGCCGCGCCCTGTGAAACAGACAGCGAGACGCGAAGCCCGCCAGCTCGTCATTCTTACCGGACTTTCCGGCTCCGGAAAAAGCACCGTGCTCCATGCCTTCGAAGACATGGGCTTCTACTGCGTCGACAACCTTCCCGTCGACCTGATTCCCATTTTTGCGGAGTTGCACTCCGCCGGCGAAGGCGATTTTGCGCGCGCGGCATTGCTGGTGGACGCGCGCGAGGGGACGCAGCTCGAAAAATTGCCGCTGCTTCTCAAGCATCTGCGCAAGGATCATCCCATCACTCTGGTGTTCATCGATGCCAGCGAAGATTCGCTGCTGCGCCGCTACAGCGAGACGCGGCGTCCGCATCCCCTCGGCAAGGATGTCTCCGTACGCGAGAGCCTGCGCCAGGAGCGCTCGATGATGGAGCACATCCACAGACTTGCGGACGTGGTCATTGATACTTCGCAATTCAATGTGCACGAGCTTCGCCACTTCGTCACCGAGCGCTTCAAGAATCCCGACAAGCGCCCCATGCTCGTTTCCGTCGTGAGCTTTGGTTATCGCTACGGTGTGCCCAGTGATGCCGATTTGGTGTTCGACGTCCGCTTCTTGCCCAATCCCTATTTCGTTCCGCGTTTGCGGCGCTTCACCGGCAAGGATCCGAAAGTTCGCCGCTATATCCGGTCGTTCCCGCAAACCGGCGAGTTTCTCAAGCGCATCGAAGGGCTGCTCATTTATTTAATCCCGCATTACATCCAGGAAGGAAAAAGTTATCTCACCATCGCGTTCGGATGCACTGGAGGTAAGCACCGGTCGGTAATGCTCGGCGAAGCAGTAAGGAAATCGCTTGCGCAACACGATTATTCCGCAAAAGTAATCCACCGCGACATCGACAAATAAATCGATTCTTGCGCACGCGGCGCAGGGACATGCACGCTCTCCAAAACTTGACACACCGCCGCACGGCGAATAGCGTACCAAGTGCACAGCTCGGGGGACCCAGAAGCGTGGCTTCGTTGTTCTCACCACAATTAAAAAGGCTTTTCAGCTACGTGCGGCCATACACGTTCCGCCTGGCTGTCGGCGTCGTCCTTGTGGCTTTCGTGGCCATCGCCGATGGCCTCGTCGCTTTCATGGCACGCATCGCGTGGGACTACGTGTTGACTCCCACGGCCCCCAGCACACAGCTCCCCCTTTTCACCATTCCCGGCGGCCGCACCATCTACCTCAACGAGTTTTTCCCCGCGCGCATTCACCACGTCTGGGCTGTCTTCAGCATCACGCTCATGGTAATTTTTGTTTCCAAAGGCATCGCCGAATACTTCGGCGTAACAGAAATCCAGTATGCCGGGCACGCGGCCATCACCAATCTGCGCAACCAGGTCTACGCAAAAATCATTCGCCAGCCCATCGGATTTTTTCAGCACCACCCCGCCGGGCGCGTGCTATCCGCGGTGATCAACGACATCGAGAAGACCCGCATCGCCCTGTCCGAATATCTATCCGATCTCTTTCAAAAAAGCTTCACGCTCGTTGTGTTTCTCGCCGTGATGTTTTACATCGACTGGAAGATGACGCTCGCCGTTGGCGTCGTGCTTCCGCTGGTCGTTCTTCCCGTCGGAAAATTCGGCAGAAAGATCCGCCATTCCGCGGAAAGCAGCCAGAACCGCGTCGGCGAGCTCAGCCAGATCTTGCAGGAGACGGTGAGCGGCAATCGCGTGGTGAAAGCCTTCGGCATGGAGGATTTCGAGATCCGCAAATTCCGCGATGCCTCGCGCCGTTTGCTGCGTGACAGTATGCGCTGGGTGCGCGCCGCGGTGGCCACGGCTCCGCTGATGGATCTGCTCGGCGCCGTTGTCATTCCTCTCCTTCTTCTCTACGCGCGCGACCAGATCAAAGCCCACCAGATGACGCCCGGCATTTTCCTGGCCTTTCTCTACGCTATGTTCAACGCCTACATGCCGCTGAAGCGCATCGGCCAGGTGTATCAACAGTTTCAGTATGCGCAGGGCGCCAGCGCGCAGGTCTTTGCTTATTTGGATCAACAGGAAGAACGGAGCGAGCAGCCCGGCGCGCCGCCGTTGCCGCCTTTCGCCAGTGAAATCGAATTTGAGGACGTGAGCTTTTCCTACGGCCGCGACGACGCGGTGATCCTGCAGGACATTCGCCTTCGCGCCCACCGCGGAGAAGTGATCGCCTTGGTCGGCTCGAGCGGTGCGGGAAAAACAACCTTGGTCAATCTGCTGCCGCGCTTCTACGAGCCGACATCCGGCTCGATTCGTATCGATGGCGTGGACATCAGCGGCGTCACCATCAAGTCCCTGCGCGAGCAGATTGCCATGGTTACCCAGGAAAATATACTGTTCCACGATACGGTGTGGAACAACATCAGCTACGGCTTGAAGGATATTTCCGAGCAGCACGTGATCGACGCCGCAAAAGCGGCCCTGGCGCACGATTTCATCCTGGAATTGCCGCAGTGTTACCACACCCTGATTGGCGAGCGCGGCACTCGCCTCAGTGGCGGACAGCGGCAGCGCATCGCCATCGCCCGCGCCATTCTGAAAAATTCACCGATCCTGATTCTTGACGAAGCCACTTCGGAGCTGGATGCCGAGTCGGAAATGAATGTGCAGCGCGCCCTGGGCAACTTGATGGTTGGGCGCACCACGTTTGTCATTGCCCACCGCCTCGCCACCATTCGCCGCGCGGACATCATTCTCGTGCTGGAAGATGGCCAGATTCGAGAGCGCGGAACGCACTCCGAATTGATGGCTCGTGGCGGAACGTACGCCCGCCTGCACGACTTGCAGTTTGCCGACGACGACGTGTTGGCGCCGGCGCAAAACATCCAGCAAAATAGCTCCCGGGCGAGTGAACCCTTATGAGCCAAAAGCCGTCTGCTCACGCCAGCCAAACTGCCGCGAATAAAGCAGAATGCGTGTCGATGACCGGCTACGCGCAAGCGCGCGGCGAGCAAAACGGCTGGGCCATCCGCGTCAGCGTGAAAAGCGTCAACCACCGCTTCCTCGACGTGCGCTTCCGTTTGCCCGAGGGCTTCGACGTTTACGAGCTCCGCCTACGCCAGATCGTGCGCGAGCGAATTCATCGCGGCCACATCGACGTGAACGTCAACGTGCAGCCGGGAGCGGCCGTCCCTGTCCAGGTGAACCGCGACTTGCTGCAAGCCTACGCGCAATCCGCGGAAGAGCTCCGCGGCCAGTTGGGAAGCGACGCCGGTCTCGACGTTGTGTCTCTGTTGCGCTTGCCCGGCGTAATCGGAGGCCTCGCGCCACCGCTGCCAGAAACCGACGAGGAGCAGGACCAGCTTGGCAAAGCGCTGGACGCTTGCCTGCGCGAGGCTTTGCTCAAGCTCGATGACATGCGCCATGCGGAAGGCCGCCACCTCGCGGAGGAATTGCGCACGCGTGTGGCGCGCATCGGCCAGCAGACTGACCAGGTCCGCGATCTCGCCAGGGTATTGACGCCCGCTTTCGCGCGGCGCCTGCAAACGCGCCTCAAAGAATTGCTGAACGGAACCGGCATCGAGCCCGCGCGCCTGGCCCAGGAAGCCGCATTGCTCGCCGAGCGCAGCGACATCAGCGAAGAACTCGACCGTCTGCGCAGCCACCTGCAACAGTTTGCGAAACTTCTCGATGGCGCCGGCGAGCTCGGCAAGAAATTGGATTTTCTGCTGCAGGAGATGCACCGCGAAGCCAACACCATGCTTTCGAAAACACCCGGCGTGGAGAACGAAGCGCTGGCCATCACCGGTTTGTCGCTGGAAATTCGCGCCGAGATTGAAAAGCTGCGCGAACAGGTGCAGAACATCGAATGACTGTGACGAACGAGATTGCACCTCTGCTGCTAATCGTGTCCGGCCCGTCCGGATCCGGCAAGTCGACGCTGGTGCAGAAAATTCTGGAGCTGCCCGGAACGATGCCTTCGATCTCGTGTACTACAAGGCCGCGCCGCGCGACCGAGGCCCGTGGGAAGTGTTATGATTTTGTGACCGACGCCAAATTCGACGCCATGGTCCAGCGCGGCGAGTTCCTGGAGTTTGCGCGCGTCTTCAGCAAGCATTCCTACGGCACTCCGAAGAAGTGGCTGGAGGAATCGCGAAAAAAGGGGCTCGACCTTGTGCTGGAGATCGATGTGCAAGGCGCCGCGCAGGTGAAGCAGAAGCTTCCGGAGTCCGTGGCGATTTTTATTTTGCCGCCTTCGCGCGAAGAATTGGAACGGCGGCTGCGCAGCCGCGGCCAGGATTCCGATGAGGAAATCAAGCGCCGGCTCGCAAGGGCCCGCGACGAAATTGCGGAATTCGGCAAGTATTACGATTATTGCGTGGTGAATGACGACGTCGAACGAGCCGGGCGTGAGGCGCAGGCCATTGTCACCGCGCTGCGCTGCACCAGCGCTCGGTGGCGTACGCGAGTCGAAAAGCTCCTGGCATCGTTTGGAGGGAAAGACTAGATGATGATGACTGTGCTGACAAAAGCTCCGGAGAGCCAGTTTGCTTACGTCGTTCTTGCGGCGCGTCGCGCGCGCCAGATCATGGCGGGAGCGCCGCCGCTGCTCGAGAATCCCAGAACGCTCAAAGCCACGCGCATCGCGTGTGAAGAGCTCGAGAACGGCCTGATAGAATACGAGTTTGTTGAGCCCTCGTCGATCGACGAAGACAAAGACGGCAACAAGCGCCGCAAGTAACGCCGAAGTTGTAGGGGCGCAGCACTGCTGCGCCCCAGCTTGGCACGGTTTCGCTATGGAATGAGACTTTAGCCCCTGGAACCAAACACCCCAATGCGAATCACCCTCGGCGTCACCGGCGGAGTGGCGGCTTACAAAGCCGCGGAGCTGGTGCGCCGCCTGCAACAAGACGCCTTCACCGTGCAGGTCGTGATGACGCGTGGCGCACGCGAGTTCATCACGCCCCTGACTTTTGCCGCCCTGAGCGGGCAAAAAGTAATCACCGATCTCTTCGCCGAATCCAGCGGCGAAGCCAACCTCGAAAGCGCCATCGAGCACATCGCTGTCGCGCAGCGCACGGACCTGCTGCTGGTCGCGCCCGCCACCGCCGATATCCTCGCGAAATTCGCTCGCGGCATCGCCGACGATTTCCTCACCACCTTGTATTTGGCCAGCACTGCGCCGGTAGTCGTCGCTCCGGCGATGAACGTGAATATGTGGAACCACGCCGCCACGCAGGAAAATGTCGAGATGCTGCGCGCGCGCGGCGTCAAGATTGTCGATCCCGACGAAGGTTATCTCGCCTGCGGCGTGACCGGCGCGGGCCGTCTCGCCGGGCAGGAAGCGATCGTCGCCGCGGTGCACGAAGCGCTGCGCGCCGTGCGCGACTTGGCCGGGGAAAAGGTGCTGGTCACCGCGGGCCCCACGCGTGAAAATGTCGATCCGGTGCGCTATCTGACGAATCGGTCCTCCGGAAAAATGGGTTACGCCGTTGCCGAGGCCGCGGCGCGGCGCGGCGCGCACGTAATTCTGGTGAGTGGACCTACTTCGCTCGAAGCGCCCGTCGGAGTCGAGCGTGTCGATGTGCGGAGCGCGGAAGAAATGCATCGCGCTGTCGTGGAGAAAGTTGCGGAATGCTCGATCGCGATTTTTGCCGCCGCCGTTGCCGATTATCGGCCTGCCGACACGAACGCGCAGAAAATCAAGCGCAACAATGAGGCGATGAGCATCTCCCTCGAGCCCACGCCAGACATTCTGGCCAGCGTGGCGCGCAACAAGGGTGAGCGACTCATCGTCGGCTTTGCCGCCGAAACCGACCACGTCGCGGAAAACGCGCGTAAGAAACTCGCCGCCAAGAACGCCGACCTCATGGTCGCCAACGACGTCACCGCGGAAGGCGCCGGTTTCGACCACGACACCAACATCGTCACGCTGTTCGCTCGCGATGGCCGCGACCTTGCCTTGCCGCGCATGAGCAAGAGCGAAGTCGCGCAGCACATCCTCGACGAAGTCGTGCGCCTGCGCTCCACCTCGCGAACCGCGCATCGCTCCGCCGTCTGAACCCATGCCTGAGCGTATCCCTGCAGCCCTTCAAGAAAAACTCACCAGGCGGTTGACGTTTTATCAGGACATCGGAATTCGGTTGTTTTATCGCGACCGCTATCCGCAGCAATTTGCCAATGTCACCGAGGAAATCCCTTTGCCGAAACCCGTGCTGAAAATGCAACCTGTAAAGCCAGTTGTTGAAACTCGCCCGACGCCGCCGAAATTCGATGTGTTTCCCGCCGCCTCAGGCCCCTCGCTGTTCGAAGCCATCAATAAAATCGCCGACGACACGCTCCTGAAGATTCAGACCGATCTCGGCGATTGCACTCGCTGCAAACTCCATCGCGGCCGCACCAAGCTGGTCTTCGGCGATGGAAATCCCAAAGCCAAGCTCGTTTTCGTGGGCGAAGGCCCCGGCCGTGACGAAGACGCGCAAGGATTGCCGTTCGTGGGACGAGCGGGGAAATTA
>CATPAM010000487.1 GCA_955651735.1 Candidatus Acidiferrales bacterium
CTCCCGGACAGGCCACGTCTGACACCCGATTGGCATGCCCAGCGGATTGGCGCGAAGCTCCAGACCGCCCGCGGAGATAAAGCCGGCCGCGGCGGCGTGCGTCGCCGCGTTCTTGACAAACTCTCTTCTCGACATCTCGGACATTCACCCCTCCTTGTAACAATTCTTTGCAAGGTATTGGCTACAGTTCCCATCCACGTCGACGTTCCGGGCGGACGTACTTCTGCGCAGCATCCGCGTTGACCACTTTCATGCCGGCGCGATCCCAATTGAGTTTCTGGCCCGCACGCGTGGCAACATTCCCAAGAAGCAAAGTCTCCGTGACCAGCCCCGCGAATTCGAAATTCCCGCCAGGCTTCACTTTGCCCCCCTTGCAGGCGTCGAGCCATTCGCGTTCGTTGCCAGGTGACCTGGGCAGCGTTTTTGGCGGCTGTTTGTAGCTATTCATCTTCGCTTCAGGAATAAGCTTCGGACCCGCCCCATTAAATCCACAAAGAATTTTGCCGCGATCTCCCACAAAAAGAAGTCCTTCATCACCGTCTTCGCCCTCTACTTTGAACGGGCGGTTTTCTTCCAACTCCTCCGGGCGCGGCGGCTTCAGACCGCCGTCATACCACGTAAATTTCACCGGTGGCATCTCACCCCGGGCAGCAAAGTTGTAATGGATGATCGACGCCAGCGGGTACGTCTCCTCATAGCGGTCCGTGGAACTCGCTTCCACGCTCACTGGCGCCTCGAGCTTTAACACGCGAAAAATTGTGTCGAAACTGTAGGAACCCATATCGCCGAGAGCGCCACAACCGAAATCTCCCCATCCACGCCACACAAACGGCACATAAGCGTGGTTGAACGAGCGTTCCGGCGCCGGGCCGAGCCACAAATCCCAATCCAAACCATTGGGCACCGGCTCCGCGTCCTTAGGGCGCTCAATCCCCTGCGGCCAGAAAGGACGGCTGGACCAGTTATGGACCTCCCGCACGGGCCCAATGGCGCCGTCCCAAATCCATTCGCAAAGCAAGCGCGTGTCTTCGGATGCCTGATTGCCAACCGCAATCTGCGTTGCCACACCAGTCTCGCGCGCAATGTCAGCCATGCGCCGCGCTTCATAGATCGTGTGCGTCAAAGGCTTTTGACAAAAAACGTGCTTGCGCTTCTTCATCGCCGCCGCCGATACGGCTGCATGCAAGTTGTCCGTGGTGCACACAACCACGGCGTCGACATCCTTCTGCTTTTCGAGTAGTTCGCGGAAGTCACTGTAAGCCGCGCAGCCACGATACTCACCGGAGCGCTGCTGCGTACCGTAATAGGCGTCCACGATTTTCTGACACGGCTCGCGGCCGGCAACACCGCTCGTCACCCGCAGAGAATGGTTCAATTGAATGGGTTCGTCCGGACTGAGCCAATCCCATCCGCTATCCACGCCAAGCAATTTGCGCGCGGAATTGCAGAACTCATGGGTATCCCACTGTGGGTGATTCGCGCTCATTTTATTGGGGTCACACACCGCCACGCCCTGCACATCCGGTTGGCGCAAAAAGTGAAGCATGACGCGCAAACCTTGCGAGCCGACGCCGATGAACGCAATATTGACTTTGTCGCTGGGCGGAACATATCCCACACCGCCCAACACCCGCCGCGGCACGATCGAAAGCCCAATCGCCGCTGTGGCCGCTTGCCCGATGAACTTGCGCCGCGACACCGGGCCCCCTAAATAGCTGCGAGACCCAAGCCTATTCTTCACTGTCCCCCTTAACCGCAGCTCACTGATAACGCACGATTCTGGCTGCTGTTTGTGTCTTGCCTTGGTTTATCACACTATTGGACCAGCCCGCAGCGGCGCGCTATTGCAACCAGCAATGACGGTCACAAAGACCAAGCCCAGGAGCAAAAGGGTAAGAATTAATTTGCTTTTCACGGGGCCTCCTGAACGCAGTGCACTTGGAACCCCGGGCGACCTCCCGGTCTCCCCAAGACAAACTTCACCGCACTCCGTAAGACAGCGGAAACTATGTCCGCGGTCACTCATCTAGGTGGAATTTATCTACCTGGAATTTCCGCTATGGCCTTACGGTGGCTGCGACTATACACCCTTTTTTATACAACCCAGCCCTTCCAGCGGCCGCACTAGGAACTTCCCAGCGGCTGCTGACGAGGCACTCGTTAGCCCGTGAGTTCCATTCGAGCCAGATTTCGAAGCCTCCGCTCGCGAACGAAATCCCTCCCCTGAATGATGCGTTCAAGCGCCTTCAGGCCGGAGGATTCGCTGACTGGCGGGTCTCCGTCAACGGCATGGTCGACCGGCCCGCCTCGTTTTCACTTGCCCAGCTTAAGAGTTACCCGTCTCGCAGCCAGATCACTCAACTGGCGTGTGAAGAGGGCTGGTCGTATATAGCCGAGTGGATCGGCGTGCCTCTCTCCCACGTCCTGGATGTCGTGGGGATGCACCCGCAAGCCAGATACGTTGTCTACTTCTCAATCGATCCCGACTGGTGGGAAAGCATCGATATGGCCGATGCATTGCATCCGCAGACTTTTCTCGCCTTTGGGATGAATGGCAATGAACTTCCCGTGGGCAACGGCGGGCCGCTTCGATTGCGGCTTCCCCGCCAGCTCGGCTACAAGAGCGTGAAATTCATTACCCGCCTGACCGTCACCGACAGTCTGAAAGGCTTCGGCAAGGGGCTGGGCTCCGCATCTCCAGAGGGTGGCTATGCCTGGTACGCCGGCATCTGACAGGCTCCTTTCAGGCAAGTGGCGCGTCTCTGTCACGAATCCCTGGCCCACGAGCAAACGCCGAGAAAGTCCGAATTTGGGATGAGGGTCTCTGTCGCGGGTTCCGCGCGAATCAGCGTTATCCGGAAGTTGGCTCCAGACCGACTCCGAATGCGGCTAACAGCCGCTGACCGTTTTCGAATCGCGCTCCGTTCTTACTTGTGCGAACAGCCCTTACCACTAGCAATTCGGGCGTGAGGCCGAAGATATGGCGTTATGGGAACCGTCGGATTTGGTTCCGTCCGGATGGTCGGCAACTCGAAAGTTAGACCGGTCAGGCATGCGAAAACTTCCCGTTGAGCATCTTCATGCCCGGCGCTAGAATCTGTAATTC
>CATPAM010000488.1 GCA_955651735.1 Candidatus Acidiferrales bacterium
CCTGAATGATTCCCAGGGGCTGGAAGTAGTGTTCGATCAACACGTCGTAGTTGTTGGCTTTGGTGGGCTTGAGGTTCGGATTGCCCAGCTGCAAGCTCTTCGGGCTGGTGTTCGGATCGACGATCCTAATGGGGACTAGGTCGCCGATGTTGGGCCTCGAGATCCCGATGCTGTAGTTTAAGCGAAGATTGGTGTTTTTTTCGAGCACGTACTGGAGTTGCACGCTGGGCAAGACCTTTACGTAGCTCGAGCTCTGGCTGAATGGCGATATTGCGCTAGGTAGAAGGTTGCCGTTCGCGTCGACTTGCGTTGCATCCACTTGATGTGTCGTGAAATCGGTACTGGTGCCTTCGAAACGAACGCCGCCTTGCAACCGGAACTTCCCGATGGAAATGGCATTCTGCAGGTAACCTGCGTAGATCCGTTCGTTGGCGTCGAAGAACGCACCCTCCGAACGCTGGACGCTTTTTAATTGCTGTAGCTGGAATTGACTGAAGTTTGCAGCAACCGCCTGGCGTATTTTGGTGTAGTCGGAAGCGGGACCATACGCTTGGCCGTTAATCTGGAACGTTCTGTCGTAGTAATCGGGGTTCGTAAAGGTGCCCACCACGGAAGCGAGAGTGAAAGGAGTGCCTGAATTAACGTTGTAGAAAAGATCGTTTTCTCTTTGTGTGGAGGCGGAGTTGCGAGCTTTGAATCCGATTTCGAATGTGCTGAAATGCGAGCCCAGAGTGTATCGCCGGGCTACCGACGCTGCCCCTTGAAAATTCAATTGTGTGGCGTGATAGCGTGGGAAGTCGGTCGCGGCCACCGTATACTGCGTGGCATCGTAGATATTTGTACCGTCCGGCGTAGACAGCTTGGGTCGATAGGGGTCGGCCAGGCTTAGACCGACATCTACCGATTGCGGCCCATTGAAGTTGGTGGTGGGAAAATCCTGACCCCCGATGTTATGGGAGCGCGAGCCGGCGAACTCGTACACGATCAGCGTAGAGGAAAGATCGTGCCGGGCACCCGTCAAGATACTGAAGACCTGCTGGTCCGGGCGGCGAATGTAGTGGCGGTAAACCAGCGAACCGGGGCTGCACGAACCTGGATTAGCAGCGTTCAGCGGCGCGCAGTCTGCGGCATTGTCGAAGGTGATCTGGGAGCCGTTTACGGATTTGATGGTATTCCCGGCGGTGGGAGTGTAAACCCAAGTTTCACCGAAATCGTGGAAATCGGAAAAAAGTCCCTTCAGGTATACGCTTGTTCCGGGCCTTAGGTTGTAGTCGACACCGGTAGCAAAGCCGTAACGCGTACGGTAGTAGGAATAGGATCGAAGGTCTTCGCTCGAAACCAAGGCCAAGTTTTGGCCGTTGAAGGAACCTGTGCCTTGTGACGGCTCCAGGTCGTTGATGCCGCGGTTGTTTCGGTCGAACGTGCCGCCAAGCAAGAACCCGAATTTCTTCTCTGCGCCGAAACGCTTGCCAACCGTGCCGTCGAACCCGCCGAGAGTACGGCCACCTTGAATTGGAGTGTATCCGCCTTGGCCTCCAAAGTTATAAGTCGCCTTTTCGCCTGCGGTCCTGGTTACCAGGTTCACGGTACCGCCGATGCCGTCGGCATCTTCGCTCGCCGAAAGGGTCTTGAGAACTTCGATGCGCTCGACCAGATTCGCCGGAACGGCATCCAGCTTGATATTGCGGACGGTGCCTTCCGGAGAAGGAACGTTCACGCCGTTAATGGTCACGTTGCTGAGGCGTGGCTCGGTTCCGCGGATTTGGACGTATTTGCCCTCGCCTTCGTCGCGCTCCAGGGAAACGCTAGGCGCACGACCAACGGCATCAGCCACATTGGTGTTGGGCAAGCTGTTGATGACTCTTGCGGGTAACACTTGCAGGATGTCGTCCGACATACGTTCGATGTTTATGGCCTCTGCTTCACCTTGCAGCCGTTCCGTGGTGACTATTACCTGATCGCTTACCGAAGCCACATTCAGTACGGCATCCACGTTGACGGTGTGGCCGGCCTCCACTTTCACGGTCGTGCTGAAGGAATCGAACCCTACATAGGAAAGCGTCAGCGTATATTCGCCCGGAGGAACGTCGGTTATACGGAACTGCCCTTGATCGTCCGAGGCGACTTTTCTTCCGAGTGGCTGCAGTTCGATAAGTGCGCTAGAAAGCACTCCCTGAGCCGCGTCCCTGACCGTACCAGCCACGGTGCCCTTGCGCTCCTGCGCCTTGACCGGCAAGGCCGGCAAAAGAATAGTCAATAGTGCAGACAAAATTCCCTTCTTATAGTTCGAGAAATACATACACCCCTCCCGTTTAACTGCTAGCCAGAACCCTCGCGGCTGGCCGGAGCACATTCCCCAGAGCGCTTGTCGCGCCCGCAAGCTTTATAGGCGATGGTGTGTGAACCTCTCGTGAATGGAGGTTAATGCTTGCTTAAAATTGTCGGCGCACACGCCACAGGCTCCGCGCGTTGTTTTTGCGGATTCAGTAGCAGACTCTTCGTGTTACGATGCCCCCAGCGTTAGGGACGCATCCGGTCCGCGGAAAGGGCAGAAGCCCACCCGTTTGCAATCCATCTTCGCGAACCTTCTTTCAGCCCGATATGCGGACAACGGGCGCTTCGTTGAAAGGAGGTCGCTGTGTCGACCCATCCGCAAGACGCTCCGCGTCCGCTTCCCGACCGTCCCAATCTCCGCCATTTGAAGGGTCAAGCCAAGGACCTGCTAAAGGCTGGTGATGCCCGCTCGCTCACCGACGCGCAATTCAAAATCGCCCGCCTCTACGGCTTCGCGAGCTGGCCCAAGCTCAAGGCTCATGTCGATGCACTCGAGGAAATCGGCCAGCTCAAGCAAGCCATCGACACCAACAATTTGCCGCGCGTCAAAACTCTAATGACCCGCAACCCTGCCCTGCACCGCGCCCCGCTGGGCTACAATAAAAACGGTCCGCTCACCTGGGTAGCCGAATGCCGCGTGCCCTGGGAGCAGCCCACTCCCGAAAGACTCGCCATGGCCAAGTGGATGATCGAAAACGGCTCGGACGTACATCAGGGCGCCGATGGGCCGCTGATGCGCGCCGCGCTCTTCGGTCATCGCATCCCCATGATGGAGCTTCTCGCCTCCCACGGAGCCGACGTGAACGCCGAATGGAACGGCTATTTTCCCATCCTGTTCGCCCCCTGCGAAACCGTCGAGCCCGCGCCCATCCAATGGCTTCTCGATCACGGCGCAAATCCCAATTGCGCCAAACCCAATCGCAAATATCCAGGCACCGCGCTCGATTACGTCATCGCCACCTACGGCCGTTCAGAGCAGCTCGGCGCCTGCATCGATATTCTTCTCAGCGCCGGCGGTGTCACCCGCCACAACGTGCCTCCCGTGCTCGACCTGCTCCGCAACCGCCTCGATCGTCTCGCGGAGAAACTCGACGCCGATCCCGCGCTCCTGCATCAGCGTTTCCCCGAACTCGACTTCGGCGTCACCGGCAGGCGCCTCCTCTCGCTGCGAGGCGCAACGCTGCTCCACGTCGCCGCCGAGTACGGCAACCTCGCTGCTGTCGCGCTTCTCCTCGATCGCGGTGCCGACGTAAACGCCCAAGCAACAGTCGATGAGCAGGGTATCGGCGGGCAAACTCCAATCTTCCACGCCGTCACGCAATTCGACGACTGGGGCTTGCCCGTAGCAGAATTATTGGCGGAACGTGGCGCCGACCTCTCCCTACGCGTAAAACTCCCCGGCCACTACCAGCGCCCTGGCGAAGTCGTAGAATGCACACCCCTCGGTTACGCAAAACTATTTCCCAGCAGCGAAAACAAGACCGTAGGCTTCCTACTCGACCGCGGCGCCCCAGCGTAGCGGCGGCGTTCAGGCTGGCCAGCATCTGCGTACGCGCCGGTACACTCTTTGCCGTCGCGAAAACAGTCAACTCCCTTGTTTTCGGCAATCCCAAACTCTTGTTGCAAAAACATCTAAACAGCAACTTTAACTACATTTAGAATCAACACTTACAAAAAGACTGGGGAGGGGCATATCCCTGCAAACCGCCGGTTCAGAATCAGCAACTTCCCTGTTTGCAACTCAGGTCGCACGCTCCACGTGGTGCCTCTATCCCCTGTGCTCTCACTCGATTGCGCATACTTCCCGTCACCACGGGGGTGTACCCAGGAGCCCATCACCAAACCCTCGTTGCAAGGCGCCATCGCGAGCGTAAAATGCTACGGATGAGACACTTGCAGATGCATCGCACGCGGATGTTGCGCTCCGCGGCTGGCTTTCTGCTCTTTGCGCTGCCGGCGGTGATAACCTTCGCGCAAACTCCCGCCGCCGAGCCGCGTCCAGCGATCACCGTATCCGGCACCGTGCGCAATTCCGCCGGCAGTCTCGTCGCCGACGCCTCCGTCTTCTTGGAAGAGAAAGCCACCGCCGCCTCAGTCGAGACAAAAACAAAATCCGACGGCACTTTCTACTTCCTGGCGCTTCGCCCTGGCACCTACACCGTCCGAGCGGAAAAAGCCGGAATGCGCGCGCCCACCTCCGCCACGCTCCTTCTTTTTCTGGGAGAAAAAAAACAAGTCGCTCTGGTCCTGGAAACCTCTCAGGCGAACCAACCATCGTCTCCCAACGTCAAAAAATCCGGCGCAACCTCCGCGACAATGGAGTTCGACGACAAGCCCAGCTTCACCGTAGCCGGCGTCACCGATTGGACCAACGTCGGCGGCCATGGTTCCGACACTAAACTGCGAACTAGCGAGTCGCTGGCCAAGGAAACCGCCACACTAAAATCCGGCGAGCCTGGCGAAGCGTCCGCATCCACCTCGGAAGCCGCGCGAGGCGCGGACTCGCATCGTTTGGCCGGTGATCGCGCAGAACATTCCGGCGATCCCCTAGCCGCCGTCCGCGAATACGAACAAGCCGTCCGCCTGAATCCTAGCGAGCAGAATTACTTTGCGTGGGGCACAGAGTTGCTCCTGCACCGCGCAATCAAACCCGCCGCCGAAGTTTTCACCAAGGGATCCTCAGCGCATCCCAAGTCCGCGCGCATGCTTGCTGGACTCGGCGCCGCTCTCTACGCCAGCGGCGCTTATGCAGACGCCGCGCGCCGCGTTTGCGAAGCTTCCGACTTACGACCCGCCGATCCCACTCCCTACCTTTTCCTCGGCAAAATGGAAAAGGCCGCTCCCGATCCGCTGCCCTGTGTCGAGCAAAAACTGGCGCGCTTCGCGCACGATCAGCCTGCAAACGCTCTCGGCAACTACTACTACGCCGTCGCGCTGTGGAAACAATCCAGAGGCGCCGACAAAGGTTTGGAAGACTCTCCCGTCTTGCAGCAAGCCGAAGTCCTGCTCCAAAAAGCCATCGCCGCCGATCCCAAGCTGGATCCAGCCTACGTGCACCTCGGAGTCTTGTATTCCGCGCAAGGCAATTTCGTCCAAGCGATCAGTGCCTACAAAAAAGCCATCGACGTAAATCCGCAATCCAGAGAAGCCCATTACCGCTTGGCGCTGGCCTATAAACGCGTGGGCCAAGACGAAAAATCAGAGCAGGAACTGCAACTCTACAAGCAAGCCGACAAATCAGAAACCGCCGCAATCGAGCAGCAGCGCCGCGAGATCCGCCAATTCCTGATCATCCTGCAGGACCAACCGCAAGTGTCCGCGCCGCCGCACTGAGAAGCAAGGTTGAGAGACAAAATGAATGACAACGACGAGAAGGAACGAAACGTTCAGCGAATGAAATCACTTCGGCTTGGGCGTAATCGACGAAACGATGCTGCTGCCTTCGCGAATGGTCAGAATTTGATTGGTCTTAACACCCGTGAATCGGTCGACCTTTTGCGTGGTCGGCCATTTCACTTCAATCAGATCGATCGTCTGCGCCTTCCCAACGCCGAAGTGCAACCGCAAATCGCTCTGCGACATCACGCTCGCTCCGCTGTGCACTTCATCCATCTGAGCGTGCGTTCCGGTGACCACGCGCACACGCGCCCCAATCGCCGTGCGATTGCATTTTGTTCCGATCAATTTGATCTTGATCCAATTCTGTAAGTTGCCGCCGTCGTTGCGCAGCAGGGAAGGAAGGTCGTTCAGATTTAAAACCACGGCATCGATGTCGCCGTCGTTGTCGTAATCGCCAAACGCAGCGCCGCGGCTGGAAAAACGCTCCGAGATTCCCGGCCCCATC
>CATPAM010000489.1 GCA_955651735.1 Candidatus Acidiferrales bacterium
CCGAAGAATCGGGGTCATTGCCCGTTAACGAACGGGATGCCTCGCGCCGGCCCGATGCTCGGGTGGGAACCCATTTGTTCCCGGCGGCACAGCTCGTGCCTTTCATTCTGGTCACCGTGCTGTTTTTTCTGTGGGGCATTCCCAACAATCTCAACGACGTGCTGATCCGGCATTCATGAAGTCGTTCGCGATTACGCGCTTTCAGGCTGGACTGGTGCAATCCGCTTTTTACATGGGATATTTTCTACTGGCGATGCCCGCTGCGTTCCTCATGCGTCGGGCGGGATACAAGTCTGGATTTGTTACCGGACTGGTTCTGTTTGGCGCGGGGGCTTTTTTGTTCTGGCCCGCCGCGTTGGCAGGGAGTTACGGCTTCTTTCTGTTTGCGCTGTTTGTAATCGCCAGCGGCCTATCGTTCCTGGAGACCGCATCCAATCCGTTCATCGCTCAGTTGGGCGACCCCAATAGTTCGGAACGGCGGTTGAATTTCGCGCAGGCCTTCAATCCGTTGGGGGCGATTAGCGGAGCTTTGATTGGCACGGTCTTCATCTTTTCCGGCGTCGAGCTAACGCCGCAGGAAATCGCGGTACAGCAAGCACGCCATACCTACGAGGCATACCTTCGTACTGAAACGCTGCGCGTCGTGAAGCCCTATCTGGTCATCGGCGCGATTGCTCTGATCTGGGCGGTGCTGATCCTGCGCACGAAATTTCCGTCCATTCACAGCGAGCACGAAAACGAGGCCGGTGACCGCGGACATCTCCGCGATCTATTCCGCTATCCCCACTTCCTTTTCGCGGTTGTCGCGCAGTTCTTCTATGTTGGCGCTCAAGTGGGCACCTGGAGCTACTTCATTTCCTACGTTCAGGAGTACGCGCATCAATCCGAAAAGGTGGCCGGATATTTTTTGACAGGCACGCTGGCGGCGTTTGGCGTGGGCCGTTTTGCCTCTGCGTGGCTGATGCGCTTCATCAATCCGGGCGAGCTCATGGGCAGCTATGCGATCGCCAATATTCTTCTTGTTGGGGTTGCGGTGCTGATGCCCGGCTGGCTCGGACTTTGGTGCGTGTTTCTGACTAGTTTTTTCATGTCGCTGATGTTTCCAACGATCTTTGCTCTCGGCCTGAAAGAACTGGGACCAAACACGAAGCTGGGCGCTTCGCTGCTGGTGATGGCGATCGTCGGCGGAGCCGTTCTAACTCCCGTGATGGGCTTCCTCTCGGAAAAAACGCGCAGCCTTGCGTTGGCGTACTCCGTGCCGCTGCTCGCGTACCTGGTTATTGCGCTCTACTCGTTTTGGGGCTCGCGACCGCGTAGCGCACACGTGATTGCAAGCGAAACTCAGGCAGCCTCCCTCTGGCGCTAACAATGGTGGAGCTAGGTGCCGGGAGCAAACTGGCGGCATTCGCTTGGCCCGAACAGCGATGCAAAGGCCAGTCTGCCCGATGGCATGAATGACGCGCGACAGACGGTTCTTGATGCGACCGCCAAGAAGCTCCAGGTAACGAAGACCAATTCCAATTACCAGAAGCGCGTCGCGTACTAACGCCGGGCGCGTAACGACCCAAGCCAGAAGTCTCTGGGGCGGCGGTTGTGCACCCGGCGCTGCAGTGCATGCTTTCTTTCCTTAGCGACCAGTAGTGTGGACCGCGATGGATGTTTTGTTTTCACGGACCTGCGACGTCGACGCGGTCTGTGGCACTGTTTTTTGACGAGCTTCCTTGCGTCCCAGATGTTTTTGTGTGGGCGCCAGGTAGATAAAGGTCACTCCTAGCTCCGGCGCCTCGAATGTCTGGACGGCGTACCCATCCGCTGTGTCCACGAGGTTTAACTGCGGGCGCTCAGAAACAACTCCCTGATTCGCTGTAGCGGCCATGATGATCGCGCCAACTTCTTGTCCCCGGACGTACAGGGTGTAAGGAGCGTTGCTGGATGGCAGGGTGAAAGTGTAATCGCCGGCCGGCAACGTGGCGCCTCCCCAGTGAGTTTCAGCAGTCAGCGTGAACTTACCTCGGTATGCATTCTGCGCGTTCCCGCTAGTCGCCAAAGCACCCAGCATAAGAGCAGCCACGCCTAACTTCGTAGATAATTTCAAATTCCGAGCCCAGATCATCTTTAAATCTCCTATTCGTTCCGTGTTGAATTTCGAGACATTCTGTTTCCTTCACTATTTAAGACCGCGCAGGCTCCCGGATAATTCCCCGATCCATGGATTTGTAGGAGGCGGGAATAAAATTGTCGGTGTTTCGGTCGTCAAGTTATGGCCGCGCTTCTCAGCGGACCCGCGCAGAGAAGAACTGATGGAACGTCACTATCAATTCTTCCTCGTTATCAGGCGTTACGCGCACATCCATTCAGAATAAAAATCCCACCACATCGGTCTCTCTACACGGACGCGCTGCAACGTTGCTGTCCCGTTGTCCAAGAACTTCCCAGCTGAATTGACTGGCTGATCACAGAGACAAGCACATTCAGATGCGGGTGACACCGAGCTTCGTTGTGCTGGCCAAAAACAGGAGGAGCCGAAATGAAAGTAATGTCTGGAGTATTCTTGCTGGTGTGTGTGCCACTGGCCGTGGCGAAGAGTGACAAGGCTTATCCGAAGGAAAAGCTGGCTGAATTTGTGGTCGAGAAACTGGACGTAACGTCCATGCCGTCCACCATCCGGCCGAAACGAGAAAAGGGAAAAAAGACGCCCGGCGATTATGGATATGTGACGCGGAAGGTCGACGACAAGGAAGCGCTCGTCGAGGCCGCGCAGAGCCGTTCGCAAATTACTATCCGCATGCTGGAAG
>CATPAM010000490.1 GCA_955651735.1 Candidatus Acidiferrales bacterium
GCTGACCTTCCTGCTGGCGGCGGTGTTCGCGCATCAGGCTCGCGCCCAGGAGAAGGAGGCGCGCTGGGAAGGTAGAGTTATAAGGACCAGTAAGGCGGACTCCAGTTTGACTGTTCGTAAGTCGGGTTCGAGTATAGAAAAGACCTGTGTGTACGACAGCTCGACGAAATGGGTCAGCCAGTATCACGCCGACAAGAAGATCAATGACATTGACGCTAGCCAGGTTAAAGAAGAGGACTACGTGATTTGCAAGGGCCCTGTGGAGAAGGCCGGCGTGATTCACGCAACGCTAATCTCTAAGCGGCTCTCGCACTCCCAGTAGAGGAGTTCGGTCTTGTAATGCAAGTTGAAACGCGCCGATCTCTTGCAAGTGTCGAGATTCACTGAGTAACCAGATCGCGGAGCTTCCTGTGGGGGCTCCGCGATTGTGTGTTTTATGCGTATTTGAGTTCGTTGACTTGTGCCGGTGTGGCAGCCTAAGATGCACCGCAATAAGGACGCCCCGCGCGCAATGTTTTCGCTGAAATTGTACTGCTTGCCTATAGGAGCCAGGAAAATGGTCTGCCTTCCGGTCTGTGTTTCTCCGCACCGCGCGTGTATTTCCGGCTTGCTGGTGCTGGTGTGGGCGGTGCTAGCGTGGGCGGGGCCAGCAAAAGCTCCAGCCGAACCGCGGGAACCCGTGATCGCCATCGCCGATGTACACAATGCCTTTGACAACTTCGTGGCCATTCTGCTGCGCACCGGTCTTATAGACAAGCAAAACCATTGGGCAGGCGGTAAGACAACGTTCGTCCAGGTCGGGGACCTACTGGATCGCGGCCCCAACCCGCGCGAGGTCATGGACCTAATGATGGCGCTGGAGAAAGAAGCGCCACAGGCAGGCGGCCGGGTCGTAAGCCTGCTCGGTAACCACGAGATGATGAATATCATGGGCGACCTGCGTTACGTCGCTCCCGCGAACTATGCCAGTTTTGCCGACGGCAAATCCGAAGAGCGGCGGAAAGCTGCTTATGAAGAGTATGTGAAATGGAGGGGTAGTCACGCAGCCTTACTAGCCGAGCTTCCCCAACCCATGGAGCTGACGGAGGCGGAGTGGATGGCACGCCATCCCCTAGGTTTCATTGAGCAGCGCGAGGCGTTTGGTCCCAAGGGAGGATACGGTGAGTGGCTGCGAGGACATGACGCGGTGGCCGAAATCGAGGGAGTCATTTTCTTGCACGGGGGAATTCATCCAGATCTGGCCAACACGAAACTGGATGCGATGAATAAGCGGATCCGCGACGAAATCAAGGCCTTTGATGCCTCGAAAGAGTATCTGCAGAATGAAAAGTTGATTCTGCCATTTTTTACTTTGCAGGAAATGAATAGTGTGCTTCACGCGGAAGTCGTCGCTGAGCTCAAGTCGCGTGTCCCCGCCACCAATGAACGCCAGGCTAAGATTTTGGAGTTCTTGAGGCATGAAGATTGGTTCAGCGTGCGGGTTAATGGCCCGCTGTGGTTTCGCGGTTACGACCAGTGGAGCGAAGAAGAGGGTGCACCGCAGGTGAGCAAGCTCTTGGAGCGTTACAAGGCGACACACATTGTGGTCGGGCACACGGTGCAGAAGGGTGGCCGCATCCGGCCTCGCTTTGGCAACAAGGTGTTCCTGATCGACACCGGGATGCTCAGCAGCTACTACTACCCTGACGGCAAGGCGTCAGCGCTGGAAATCTGCGGCGATGGCAAATTCATCGGCGTGTATCTGGACCAGCAGGTAGTGTTTATCGATTCCGCCGGGTCTACGCCGCAAGACGCAGGGCCTGGGGAGCATGCAGGGGTGGGGAATAGGGCTACAGGTTCGGAAAAACTAGGCGTCGTACCGGC
This sequence comes from Candidatus Acidiferrales bacterium, assembly GCA_955651735.1. Taxonomy (GTDB): domain Bacteria; phylum Acidobacteriota; class Terriglobia; order Acidiferrales; family UBA7541; genus Acidiferrum. The sequence goes on from CATPAM010000490.1 coordinate 1,864, forward strand.
CGACCGTATATGTTCCGGAACGACGGCGGCACCGCAATAGAGACCGAAAGCTTACGAAGGAAGGTTGTACGGATGAAACGGTGGATCGAGCGCGCTCTGAACCTTCAGCCGGGAGACCTGGGTCGCGGCCTGCTTCTGAGTTCGTGTCTCTTCCTGATCATGAGCAGTTACGTGATCGGGAAGGTGGCGCGCGATGCGCTGTTCTTAGCGCATTTCAAGGCGGTCGAGCTCCCGTATGCAGATATCGGCAGCGGTGTTCTCGTGGGGTTCGTGATGGTCGGCTACCTGCGTTTGGCGCGCCGGATTTCCCTGCGCAACTTGCTGATCGGGAGCCAGCTGTTCTTCGCGGCAAACTGCGGGGTGTTCTGGGTGCTGGCGAATTTCTATCACCCTGTGTGGGTGTATCCGGTCTTCTACGTTTGGGTGGGCGTTTTCGGAGTGCTGGCGCCGACACAGGTCTGGACGCTGGCGAACTGCCTGCTGACCACGCGGGAAGCGAAGCGTGTATTCGGAATGGTGGGGGGCGGCGCGATCTTGGGGTGGATTTTTGCCGGCTATATCTCGATGTCAGCGGCGCGTGCGTTTGGCACGGAGAGTCTTCTGTTGGAGATGGTTCCGTTTCTGCTGATTTCCTGCGTGCTCATGTACGTCGCGTGGAGGACCGTCGACAAGCACACGGAACAGAAGAAACAGCGGGTGGAAACGCCGGTAAACGCACAGAAGGACATTCAGAGCAGCCTGCGGCTGGTATTTTCCTCGAAGTATCTGCGGGCCATCGCGGCGGTTATCTGCGTCTCGTCTTTCGTCACCACGCTCACTGGATGGCAGTTCAAGGCCATTGCCAAAGAGTCCTTCGTAAATAAAAACAGTCTGGCAATTTTCTTTGGTGATTTTTATTTCTACGCCGGAATCTTGGGGTTCGTGTTCCAGCTACTGCTGACCACGCGCTTTCTGCGGCGCTTTGGAATTGGAATCATGTTATTCGTGCTTCCCCTCACGGTGTTCCTGGGCTCGAGCGCCTTGCTGATCTGGGGAACCCTGGCAGCGGTGGTTTTTCTGAAAGGCAGCGATCAGGTATTGCGTTACTCGCTCGATAAGTCCACGGTGGAGATGCTGTACTTACCGCTGGCCCATCGTGTGAAGTTGCAGGCGAAATGGTTCATCGACACGGTCATTTGGCGGTTTGGCGACGGTTTGGCGGGCGTGGTGGTGATGATTTTTGCGACCTACCTGCACTTTGCCCCGCGGCAACTCAGCGTGATTGTCCTGCTGCTGATTGCGGGGTGGCTGGTGGCGGTCTTCGTCGGGGGCCGGCAGTATCTTGCCGTGCTTCAGGATTCGATCAGTCAGCACCGCCTTAGTGCCGACCAGGTGTCCACCCTGGCCATGGACCGCTCGGCGTCGGACCTGCTGTCTAGCAAACTGCAGGTTTCCGACCCCAAGGAGATTCTGTATGCCCTTAGCTTCTATGAGCAGGAAACGGCCAAGACTCCGCATCCGGTGATCCGGAATCTGCTGCAACACCCCACCGGGGAGGTGCGCCAGAAGGCCCTTGCCATTCTCTCGGCGTCGAAGGACAGATCCATCTTGCCGACAGCAGAAGCGATGCTCAAGGATCCGGAGATCGCGGTGCGCACGGAGGCAATGCTCTATTTGGTGCACCACGCGCATGTCGATCCTCTGGTGCTGCTGCAGGAATTGGGTGAATTTGAGGATTTTTCCGTCCGCTCCGCGGTGGCCGCGTATTTGGCCCATCCGGGTGAAGCGCAAAACCTGGAGACTTCCGGGAAGATTTTGGAGGAGATGGTGGCTGAAGAAGGAGAAGCGGGGCAAAGAACGCGACGGGAAGCTGCCCGGCTTCTGGGCACGCTGCCCGACTCTTTCGGTCCCCTGCTGGAGCGCTTGCTGGGAGATCCTGCAAGCCAGGTGGTGCGGGAAGCGATTCGCTCCGTGGGTGCGCTGCGAAAAGAGGCTTTAGCTCCGCAATTGTTGAAACAGCTTCGTGACCCATTGCTGCATGAAAATGCGACACAAGCGCTGGTGGCGTGTGGGGATTCGGTCGTCGAGCTTTTGAATGCCCGCCTGGGAGATCCGGGCGTGCCGCCGGAGGAGCGCAGCGAGATTCCCACGGCCCTGAATGGCATCGGAACGGCGGCCGCCGCGCACGCGTTGTTGGAGAACGTCATGGAAAGCGACGTCACCCTGCGGTTCAAGGTCATCTGCGCGTTGAACAGGCTGCACCGCGATCACCCGGAGATCCCGCTCGACCTTCAGATGTTGGAGACGGTGTTGGCGGCGGAAATCCTGGGGCACTACCGCACCTATCAGATCATGGAGGCCATCGCGGGCCCGGAAAACATCGAAGATCCGGTAGGAGTAGCGCTGGCCCACTCGCTTCAGCAGGAATTGGAGAGAATCTTCCGACTGATGGGCCTGTTGTATCCGCAGGTGGATCTGAAGGCGGTTTACGTTGGACTGCAATCCAAGGACAGAACCGTGCATGACAACGCGCTGGAGTTCCTGGAAAACTTTTTGAAGTCGGCGTTGCGTGCCACGCTTGTGCCGCTGCTGGATGGGAAAGTGACGCCGAAAGAGCGCGCACGGCTGGCGGACCGGCTGGTGCACACGAAGTTAGAGAGCCGCGAGCAGGCGGTCAACGAACTCGTTTCCAATGACGACCCATGGCTGAAATCGTGTGGGGCGTTTGCCATTGGATCGTTCCGAATGAAATCCTTGGCCAAAGAACTGGAGCACTGTCTTAGCCACGCAGACCCGCTCCTGCGGGAAACGGCGCGCGCCGCGAAGCTCCGGCTGGAGGCTCCCGCCGGGGAGTCTTGATCGTTCGCGGCTTGTGCAAAAGCCTAGACCGCCCAGACCGTCCGCCGATGCGTGCAAGAAGGCAAACACCGGTGCACCGCCGGACGGGGCCTCGGAACATCGCATTTCGAAAAAAGTTATCGCGGCACTCGCAAGTCAATGCGCGTCGCGTGCAGGGTGCCCTTATCGTCCAGCTGGCCAAGGACGATTACAAATGAGCCTTCCTTGACGTCGTCCTGTTGTCCGGGCTTACCAAGCTTGGTCCATCGCGTCGAGCTGTCGTAAGCGACCTTCCTGAGATCCTCGGATTCGCC
>CATPAM010000491.1 GCA_955651735.1 Candidatus Acidiferrales bacterium
CAACACCGCCATCATCACCGGCAGCCGTGGATATGAAGGCGTCGGCTTTGCACTGCCCTCCACCACGGCTATCAGCGTCTATAACCAAATCATTTCACAAGGGCGCGTAACGCGCGGCTCCATCGGCGTCAGCTTCCAGGAAGAGCTAGGGACGAACATCATCACGTTGAAAGAATTGGGCGCCCCGTACGGTGTGGTCATTATGAACGTCGAACCCGGCAGCCCAGCGGAAAAGGCCGGGCTCAAGGGCGGCGACGTCATCACTAGCGTGAACGGCGCTCCCGTCAAAACCGGCAACGACCTGGTGAACCCGATTGCGCAAGCGCCGATTGGCAGCAAGGTCAAGCTAAGCTATGTGCGGGACCGTTCGCAGAAGGAAACTACTGCGGTCGTTGAGGACCGCACGCGAGTCTTCCCGACGCAAGCCGGCCGCCTGAGCGACCAGCAGGGTGAATCCGCGCCGGCCGAGTTCGGCCTGCGTGTCGATAGCCTCACCCCGGAGCGCGCCGCGCGCGTCGGAATGGAGGGCCAGCGCGGTGTGCTGGTCACCGATGTCGATCCCGCGAGCTTTGCCGACGACCTCGGCTTCGGCCGCGGCGACGTTATTACCGAAATTAACCGCGAACCGATCAATTCCGTGGACGACTACAAGCGCGCCGTGGCCAAGCTCAAGCCCGGGACCAGCGTAGTGTTCAAGATCCTGCGGCGTGGCGATGGCGACCGCACCATGACGGTGTTCCTGCCGGGCGTGGTACCAGCGGACAACCAACGATAGTTCTATTGCCGAATCGCGGGCTTCCGATATATAGATAGTCGAGGCTGAATGAGACTTCGGACGTCGATTGCCGCGGGCCTGGCGCTGGTACTGACAGCAGGGACGGCGTGGTCCGCCACGTCGACTCCCGGGAAAGCCACCCACGGCGCAGCGAAGCCAGCAGCTTCCCCGGCCGGCAAGTCTCGCGGGAAGAAGTCCAGCAGACATTCCAGTCGGCGGGAGCGGGGGCAAAAGACCCCGGCTCCCGAACGCATCTCCGAAATTCAGCAAGCGCTAGCTAAAGACGGCTCATTCAGTGGCAAGCCCAGCGGCAAGTGGGACGACTCCACTGTGGAAGCGATGAAGAAGTTCCAGGCCGGCCACGGGCTGAATCCCAGCGGCAAGCTTGACGCCGCGACGCTGCAGAAGCTGGGGCTCGGATCGCAGACTGCCGGAGTGGCAGCGCCCATGCCACCCGTCGCGACTTCGTTGCTAGCCACCAAGCCCGCACAGATACCGCAGCGCCAGTAGCATCATCCCCCCCCGCAAAACTCAACGGAATTCACCTGCGAATGTCGTTTGCATTCCACTCAAGACTGAACTAGAACGCTGATCAGCACGCGTGCGTTATTGTACGTGCGGAAGGACGGTTCTTATGCGATTGTCTCGAGCCGCAATTGCACTGTTGCTGGTATTGATGGCAACCCTCGTCTTGGCCCAGGAAAAAGCTGCCGCGAAGAACGTTAAGGCCGTGCGCTTCGGCAAATTGTGGGATGCCAAAGGCAAACTTTGGACGAACGCGATCGTGGTCATCGAAAGCGGGAAGATTCGCGCGGTCACCACGGACGCCTCCGCAATTCCAGCTGGCGCCGACAGCATCGATCTCTCTAGGTATACCGGGCTGCCGGGCCTGATCGATGTGCATTCGCACATGACTATGTACGCAGAAGAGGCCCGTGGCCTGCCGCTGCTCAGGCAGATCGCCGATACGCCACCGCCCGTGGAGGTGTTTCTGGCGCGGAAGGGCGCGATGCGAACGCTCGAAGCGGGCGTCACGACCGTTCGGGACTTGAGCGCTGAAGGATATATGGATATCGCGATGCGCGACCTGATCAACAGCGGCGAAATGATTGGTCCGCGCATGTTCGTATCGGGTTATGGCCTATATGCCACGCAAACGCCTTCCAAGAAAGAGCCCGCGATTCCAGGGGCGGTGTTCGCGGACGGCGTCCCCGAAGTGCTGCGCTCCGTACGTCAGCAAATAGCGGCCGGTGCGGACTTGATCAAAATGTACGCCTCAACCGGAACCGACGACGACGTCACCGGATTCCAGACATATACCTTCGAAGAAATCAAGGCCGCCGTAGGCATGGCCCACCAATTCGGCAAGAAAATCGCCATCCACTCCTACGGCCCGGATGGCGCGCGCGACGCCGTGCGAGCCGGCGCCGATTCCGTCGAGCACGCCACGGACATGGATGACGCCACGATTCAGGACATGGCCAGGCGCGGCACCTTCTACGTCCCGACCATCGATCACAATCGCTACTACATCGACAACGGCGACAAAATCGGTTACGCACCCGGATACAAAGAGCGGCTGCAAGCCTTCATTCCGCGCAATCTCGAGACCGCGCGCAGAGCCTTCAAAGCCGGCGTGAAGATCGCCATGGGCTCGGACGCGATTTACACCATGTTCGGCGAAAACACGCGCGAGCTCGGCTGGTTCGTGAAAGCTGGCATGTCGCCGGAGCAGGCCTTGCGCACGGCAACCACCAATGGCGCGGAGCTGCTGGGCAAGGAAAAGGAATTGGGCGCGGTCGCTCCTGGCTGTCTTGCGGACCTGGTCGCGGTCGAAGGCGATCCCCTCGCCGACATCAACGTGGTGCTAAACAAAGTCAAGTGGGTGATGAAGGATGGCGCCGTCGTGGTGGACCGCAGAAGCGTACCGGCGAGGTAGTCTTGGCGCTGGGCGTCGGAGCCTCGCGCTCCTCAATGGAAATCGCCTGTTGCAAAAAAGTGGGCCGGAAGACGCAGGGTGCGTCCGTCCGGCCCGTGTGCCCAAGGAGAATCAAGTATTATCAGCGCAGACTGCCCGCGGCCTCAAAAAATTCCCGCCTCTGCAATATTTTTTTGTCCGACAATTTGGCGACGCTGTAGCCCTCCCGCTGGTTTGACGCTTTCCCAACGCAACGGTACAATTTTGGAGTAATTTCCGCGCTCTAACCCGCAAGGGACCACAGTTCAAGCGTAGCGCTCCAGGAGGAGGTATGGCCACGGCAGCGGCACCACGTGTTTATAAGAATTTTATTAACGGCGAATGGGTGGATTCGCGGAGTGGCAACGCCTACGAGAACCGCAACCCCGCTAATGCCGACGAACTGATCGGCATGTTCGTCTCCTCCAACGCCGAGGACGTCGATTTGGCCGTAGACGCTGCCAAGCTCGCTTATCAGAAGTGGCGCCTGGTACCGGCCCCCAAGCGCGCTGAAATCCTCTTCCGCGCTGCGGAGCTGTTGGTCCAGCACAAAGAACAATTCTCCAAAGACATGACCAGCGAAATGGGCAAAGTCCTCGCCGAAACGCGCGGCGACGTCCAGGAAGCTATCGACATGACTTACTACATGGCCGGGGAAGGGCGCCGCCTTTTCGGGCAAACCACGCCGTCCGAGCTGCCCGACAAGTTTGCGATGAGCGTCCGGCAATCGATCGGCACCTGCGGGTTGATTACCCCGTGGAATTTTCCCATGGCTATCCCCTCGTGGAAAATCATGCCCGCCCTCATCAGTGGCAATACCGTCGTACTCAAGCCGGCGGAAGATACGCCGCTATCTTCGTACAATCTGGTGCAAATCCTCACGGACGCGGGCGTTCCTGAGGGCGTAGTGAACCTGGTCAGCGGCAATGGACCCAACGCAGGTGCACCGCTGGCCGAGCATCTGGACGTTCCGGTAGTCAGCTTCACTGGATCCACCGCGGTCGGGCGGCTCATCGCGGAAGCCTGCGCCCCGGAATTCAAGCACTGCAGCTTGGAGATGGGCGGCAAGAACATCATCATCGTGATGGAAGACGCCAATCTCGATCTTGCGGTCGACGGCGCGATCTGGGGCGGCTTCGGCACCACCGGGCAACGCTGCACCGCCGCCAGCCGCATCGCGGTGCACAAATCCGTCTATCACGACTTCATTTCGCGTTTCGTCGCGCGCGTTAAAAAACTGAGAGTTGGGGATGGCCTTGACCCAGGCATCGACATGGGCCCGTGCATCAACGAGCAGCAACTCAAAACCGTGATGGATTACGTGCAAATCGGCCAGACCGAAGGCGCGAAGCTCCTCACCGGCGGCCATTGCTTGACCGAGGGCCCCTACGCCAAGGGCTGGTTCCATGAGCCGACCGTTTTCGGCGACTGCAATCCGAAAATGCGTGTTGCGCAGGAAGAAATTTTCGGCCCGGTGGTTTCGCTAATCCCGATCGGGCGCCTGGAAGAAGCCGTCGAAGTCGCCAACGGCGTGCCCTACGGCCTGTCCGCCTCCATCTACACGCGCAACGTGAATCGCGCGTTTCAGGCCATCCGCGACTTGTTCACCGGGATCGTCTACGTAAACGCGCCGACCATTGGCGCGGAAACGCATTTGCCCTTCGGCGGCACGAAAAAAACCGGCAACGGCCACCGCGAAGCTGCCATCGCCGCCATCGACTTCTACACCGAGTGGAAGACCCTCTACATCGACTATTCCGACAAGCTCCAGCGCGCCCAAATCGACAACGCGGAGTAAGCGCAGCTCGTAATACCTTGGACTCAAGTGAGGCAGCAGATTCAATGCGCTTTGAGGCGCGGGAGCTGAAGCCGCACGGTGAACCGGTTTCTCTGGAAAGTCTAAGGTAGGTGAAGTTTATTTTGCGTTCTTTGTTCTCGATAAAGACGGCAAGGTCCCTTGTTGCCCAGGGTATTTATAGGCCGTAATCTCGAGCCCGACGACGAGAATGAGCTTTACTTTCAGGATTTCGAGTCGTACAAGCATGGGATTAGATTTGACTCATCGACTGCTGACGACGAAGCCATTTTTGAAACCGGTGCCGAGAAACACATAATCGAATACGAAAGAGCCCTGGACCTGTTGATGAGTTGTGCGCTGAGACGCCGGGACCAGCCTTAGGTTGCTGACGCCCGCCTGACGCGCGTGACCGGATCAAAGCTCCATCATTGCACCGACGGGCTGCGGCACACTCGCGCCGACGCGCATTGACCCTGCTTGACAGCGTTCCTACAATACTAGGTAGGACATTGGAGTGGTCCGTCCCTATGAGGTCTGCTGCGCTCCAGGAACGCCGTAACCGCCAGATCTTGGCGGATATCGTGCGTACTTACATCGAAAGCGGCGAACCGGTTTCGTCGCGGGCAATCTCCGCGCGCTTTGAAGAGACGCTCAGCACCGCCACTATCCGCAACATAATGGCGGACTTAGAGGATGGCGGCTTCCTGTACCAGCCGCACACTTCCGCGGGTCGCGTTCCGACCGCGGCGGCGTACCGTTTTTTCGCCCAGGAGATCGCTTCCCAGGCCACCATCACCGCGGTGGACAAGGAATGGATCCGCCGCGAAATGGGCACCCCGACCAGCGCCGCGGAAATCACCGAGCGCGCCGGACACGTTTTAGCAGAAGTCTCTAATGGCCTGGGAATCATCGTATCTCCACCGATGGGCAAGACCGTGCTCGAGCATGCGCGCATGTGGCTCTTGCCCGACGGCCGCGTCGTCGTGGTGCTAATCTCCTCGGGAGGCAACACGCGCGACAAGGTGCTGCGCCCGAGCCGCCGCTTTTCCCAGGTGGAGCTCGACGCCACCGCGGACTTCCTGAATCGGCACTATTCCGGCTGTACGCTGGAGACGATTCGCGAGGATTTGTTGCAGAAATTGGCCAACGAGCGGGAGCGTTACGAAGGCCTGGTGCAGAGCGCGCTGACGCTCTGCGACCCGGCGGTCTTCGGCGACGACCTCGCGCGCCAGGTGCACGTCGAGGGCACCGCTCAAATGGTCGGCGCCGTCGACTTCGCCAGCCAGGCCGAGTTGCGCGACCTGCTCGAAGCCATCGAGGAGAAACATCGCCTCGTGACCGTGCTGAACGCCTGCATCGAAACTCCCGAGCCGGTGCACGTGCAGATTGGTGTGAAGGAAATTTCCGAGCGCGGGGAAAATCTCGCGCTCATCAGCGCGCCCTACACGAGAAACGATCTCGCACAAGGCTCGCTGGGCGTTCTGGGCCCCACGCGCATGCATTACGAACGCGCCATGACCGCGGTGGCGTACGTGGCCCAGCTCTTCAGCGAAGCGCTGAGCAAAATTTAATTTCGAAAAGAAAGAGGCGCACCGTGCTGGACAAGGACTTCAACATTGATCGTGACGAGTCCGGTGGACTCGACGAAACTCCAGAGGCCAAGACCGTCGCCGCTGATTCAGCGATGGCCGACGCCGAAGTCGCCAAGCTGGCCGCCGATTTGCAGGATTTACGGCAGACGCTGCTGCGGCGCCAAGCGGACTTTGATAATTATCGCAAGCGCATCGAAAGGGAGCGCGCCGAAGATTCCAAGCGCTATACCGCGCGCGTAGTCGAAGCGCTCATTCCCATCATCGATGGTTTCGAGCACGCGCTCGCCGCGCACCGCGAGGCGGAGTACGAGAACTACCGCAAGGGTTTCGAGCTGATCTACAAGCAGCTCGTCGACAACCTCGCCAAGCTCGGCGTTGAGCGCGTCGAGCCGCTCGGCCAACGTTTCGATCCGCATGCGCACCAGGCGATGGATCGCACGGAGACCAGCGCCGCCGAGGACGGTACCATCCTGCAGGTGTATCAGCCCGGCTACCTTTTTCACGAACGCGTCCTGCGCCCAGCCATGGTGCGTGTAGCGGTACACGCAACGCCGGCATCAAAAGGTAGCGTGCACTAGGGCAGTTCTTAGTGATTACTAGGAGCAGCCGCACCGCAACTGCGTGACTCTTACGATCCGTGCGGACGTCGCTTTTTGCGCAATGAACCAGATTCAGTTTAACCTTGCCTCCAGGTAGTTTTGACTAACAAGTAAAAACTAGGAACTAAAAACAGGAAAATGGCAAAGACTCATCAACGCGATTATTACGAAGTGTTAGGCGTCACACGCTCGGCCTCGGTCGATGAAATCAAGGCTGCCTACCGCAAGTGCGCGCTCAAGTGGCACCCGGACCGCCATCCGGAAGACAAAGCCGAAGCCGAGGCGAAGTTCCGCGAAAGCACCGAAGCCTACAGCGTGCTCAGCGATTCCCAAAAGCGCCAGATCTACGACACCTACGGCCATTCCGGGCTTTCCGGCGTCGGCGGTGGTGTGGACTTCAGCGGCACCATCTTCCAGGACTTCCACGACATTTTCGGCGACTTCTTCGGCTTCGAGGATCTGTTCTCCGGCGGACGCCGCAGCCGCCGCTCGCAGCGCGGCTCCGATCTGCGCTACGACATGACGCTGACCTTTGAGGAGGCCGCTGCTGGCGTCAACACCAAGGTCAAGATCCCACGCCAGGAATTTTGCAGCGCATGCAATGGCACCGGCGCAAAAGCCGGAACCGGCGTCGTCGCTTGCCAGACGTGCGGCGGCCGCGGCCAGCTCGCCTACCAGCAGGGATTCTTCACCATCACCCGCACCTGCCCCGCCTGCCAGGGCGCCGGCCAAATCATCAAGGAGCGCTGCACGGAGTGCCGCGGTCAAGGGCGCGTCGAGAAGGAACGAACCATCGAGCTGCGCATTCCCCCCGGCGTGGACACCGGCACGCGTCTGCGCGTGCAAGGCGAAGGCGAACCGGGGCCGAACGGTGGGCCCACCGGCGATTTGTACGTCGTACTCGAGGTCAAGGAGCATCCATTCTTCGAGCGTCGTGGCGCTGATTTGTACTGCACCATTCCCATCAGCATCGCGCAAGCCGCACTCGGCGCGGAACTGCAAGTGCCCGGCTTGGGCGCCGACGAAAAGCTGAAAATCCCCGAAGGCACGGAAAGCGGCGCCGTGTTTCGCGTACGCGGCAAAGGTTTGGCGGACCCGCACGGCGGCGGCAAAGGCGATTTGTACTATCACGTGCGCGTGCTGACGCCCACTAAGCTCACGCGCGAACAGCGCAGGCTCATCGAGCAGCTCGGTGCATCGCTAAAGGTCGAGAACAAGCCGGCCGAGCGCGGCTCCTCGCTCTTCGACAAAGTCAAAGACATCTTCGGCTAAGCGGCTAGCCCGGTGCTCGGTTTGATCCCTGTAGCTCAGGCCTGCTCTGAGGCCTGAGGCTTTTCCTCAGCACGTGCACGGTCACTCTTGCGCTAGAATCTCCCCCGTGCGGCGACGCTTTTTCGTTGAACAATTCAGCGACAACACCGCGGTGATCGAAGGCGACGCTGCACATCACCTCAGCCGCGTCCTGCGCGCGCAGCAAGGACAACTGTACGAGCTGAGCGATGGCCAACGCGTCAAGCTGGGGCGCATCGAAAAGGTCTCGCGCGACCGCGTTGAGTTCACGCTGCTCGAAGAAATCCCCGCGCATCCGCCAACCAACGATGTAACGCTGCTCCTCTCCGTCGTGAAATTCGATGCCTTCGAGTGGGCCATCGAAAAAGCCACCGAACTCGGCGTGAGCACCATCGTGCCGCTATCCGCCGCGCGCAGTGAGAAAGCATTGCTCGCCGCGGCAGGGAAGCGCGCCGAGCGTTGGAACAAGATCCTAGCCGAAGCCTCGCAGCAATCGCGCCGCGTGCGCGTACCGGTGCTGCGAGAACTGTCGCAGCCTGCGCAAGCCTTCACCTCCTACGCCAGCCCCGTAAAGATCATGCTGTCCGAACGGCCTGACGCTCGGCCCCTTCGCCAAATCCTCCAGGCCGAACCACCGCGCCGGCAGGCCGCCCTCGCCATCGGCCCCGAGGGCGGCTGGACCGACGCCGAGTTCGCCTCCGCGCACGCCTCCGGTTTCCGCGAAGCCTCGCTCGGCAAGCTCATTCTGCGCACTGAAACAGCCGTCGCCGCCGCCCTCGCCTGTATCAACTACGCCCTCGCCGATTGAGTTGGGCGGGCGAGCGCCCAGAAACGTCTGCGTTTAGGGCAACACCCCGCCTCGCCTCAGAATCCAATCAACAAGGCCCCACATCCGCTGGTGTAACACAGGGCAACACCGCCGGAAACCAAACCTAGCGCGGCGCATAAACCCCGTGCTATAAATACATGGCAGCTAAAAATGGACAGCGCGGAAGAGAAACTACCTCCGACTTCAGCGATTCCGGACGCCCCAGACCCGGCTTCGCCCGCTAGCAAGACCTCGCCCGCGGGGTCGCTCACCGCACATTCCTTGCGCAACGAAATTCGTGTTTGGACGCGTGACCTGCTGATCGCCATCGGACTGGCGCTGGTCATCATCGTGTTCCTCTACCAGCCCGTAAAGGTCGAAGGCACCAGCATGGCGCCGCTGCTTTCCGATCAGGAGCGCATCTTCATCAACAAATTCGTCTATCGCTTCGAGCCCATCGAGCGTGGCGACGTGGTTGTCTTCTGGTATCCACTGGACCGCACAAAGTCTTTTATCAAGCGCGTCGTCGGATTGCCCGGCGAGGTGGTCGAGATTCGCCAGGGAATCGTGTATGTTGGTAGCGCGCCGCTTGCCGAACCCTACGTGCCGCCGCAATATGAGGACCTGAGCGATTTCGGTCCCGTACGCGTGGCGCGCGACAGTTATTTTGTGATGGGCGATCACCGCATCAGTTCCAACGACTCGCGCGTGTTTGGCGCGGTGCCCAGCCGCTTCATCTACGGCCGAGCCGTGTTTGCTTATTGGCCGGTGGACCATTTCGGTTCGCTTTCCGCCACTTCGACCACGGAAGCGAAGACGAAATGAAAATGCAATTTTTCAGTATGGACACGGGAGGACACACTGACGGAAGTTCCGCACCGACCCGCGATTCTCGCGCTGGAAGACGGGCGCGTTTTTAACGGCCGCGCGGCCGGCGCGATCACGCGCCGCGGCGGCGAAGTCGTTTTCAACACCAGCCTCACCGGATATCAGGAAGTATTCACCGACCCCAGTTACGCCGGGCAGATTGTGTGCCTCACGCATACGCACATCGGAAATGTGGGCGCCAACCTCGAGGATGAAGAGGCGAAAAAGCCCTACATCGAATCCTTAATAGTGCGCGAATTCTCGCAGGTAAGCTCGAACTGGCGTTCGGCGGAAACCGCGCAGCTTTATCTGAATCGTCACAAAATTCCCGCCATCTGGGATATCGATACGCGCGCTCTGGTACGGCACATTCGCAAAGTCGGCGCCTTGCGCGGCGTCGTCGCCACCGACAACACGCCCGCGGATCAGTTGATTCACGAAGCGAAGCAACTGCCGAGCATGGCTGGGCAGGAGCTGGCCAGCCGCGTGAGCTGCGCCAAAACGTACATGTGGAACACCGGCTCGATTGATTTGGCCACTTCGCCCTGGGCCGAGCAGATGGGCGAAGCCGACGCCGGCGGCGAAGCGCGCACGTTTCGCGTCATCGCGTACGATTTCGGCATCAAGCAAAATATTCTGCGCTTGCTGGTGGATCACCACTGCGAGGTTGCCGTAGTGCCCGCGCAAACCACGGCGGAAGAAGTTCTCGGCATGGGCGCCGATGGCGTCTTTCTTTCGAATGGCCCAGGCGACCCTGAGCCAATCGATTACGCCGTGGAAAATATTCGCAAGCTCATCGGGCGCATACCGGTATTCGGCATTTGCCTCGGCCACCAGTTATGCGGCCTGGCGTTAGGAGGAAAAACCTTCAAGCTGAAATTCGGCCACCACGGCTCAAATCACCCGGTAAAGAATTTGCTCACTGAACAAGTGGAGATCACCGCGCAGAACCACGGCTTCTGCGTAGATCCCGAGTCACTCCCCTCCAGCGACGTGGAAATCACGCACGTAAATTTAAACGATCACACCAACGAAGGCATGCGCCACAAATCCGAGCCGCTCTTCAGCGTGCAATATCATCCGGAGGCCAGCCCCGGCCCCCACGACTCGCATTATTTGTTCACCCAGTTCACCGATTTAATGCAGGAATTTCAGAAGCCGGGAAGCTCCCGGAAGTGACGGTCCATGCCGAAGCGTAAAGACATCAAGAAGATTCTGATTATCGGCTCCGGGCCGATCGTGATCGGGCAGGCTTGCGAGTTCGACTATTCCGGGGCGCAGGCGTGCAAGGCTCTGCGTGCGGAGGGCTACAAAGTCATCCTGGTCAACTCCAATCCGGCGACGATCATGACCGATCCGGAGCTGGCCAACCGCACCTACATCGAACCGCTGACCAAGGAATATCTCGAGGAAATCATTGCGAAGGAAAAGCCGGATGCGCTGCTGCCGACCGTTGGCGGACAGACGGCGCTGAACCTTGCCGTGGAGCTCAGTGAAGGAGGGATTCTCGAAAAATACAAAGTGGAAATGATTGGTGCGTCGCTGCGCGCGATTAAAGTGGCGGAAGACCGCCTGTGGTTCAAGGACGCATGCCGCAAGATCGGGCTGGAAGTTCCGGCCTCGGCGCTGGTGAACAACGCGCAGGATGCGCTGCGCCTTTGTGTGAGCAACTCGGATTCCCATTGGTGATCCGGCCGTCGTTCACCCTCGGCGGGACTGGCGGCTCGATTGCGTACAACCGTGAAGAGTTTGCCGAGGCCATCGCGCACGCGCTGGACATGAGCCCGGTGCATGAGGCGCTGGTCGAGGAGTCGGTGCTCGGCTGGAAGGAATATGAGCTCGAAGTGATGCGCGATTTTCGCGACAACTTCGTGGTCATCTGCCCGATTGAAAATTTCGACCCCATGGGCGTTCACACCGGCGATTCCATCACCGTGGCGCCCGCGCAGACGCTGACCGACAAGGAATATCAGCGTATGCGCGACGCTGCGGCCGCGATTATTCGTGAGGTCGGCGTCGAGACCGGCGGCTCGAACGTGCAGTTCGCGGTCAATCCGGAAAATGGCCGCATGGTGGTGATCGAGATGAACCCGCGCGTCTCGCGCAGCTCCGCGCTGGCCAGCAAAGCCACGGGCTTCCCGATTGCCAAGATTGCGGCGCGACTTGCCGTCGGCATGGCGCTGGATGAAATTCCCAATGACATCACCAAAAAAACTCCGGCTTGCTTCGAGCCCACGATTGACTACGTAGTGGTGAAAATTCCCAAGTGGCAGTTCGAGAAATTTCCAGGTGCGGACACCACGCTCGGCACGCAGATGAAGTCGGTCGGCGAAGTGATGGCCATTGGGCGCACGTTCAAGGAAGCGCTGCAGAAGGGGATTCGCTCGCTCGAACCGCATACTCCGTGGCGTGCGCCTGCAGAAACGCCGGATTCGCTGCTTCGTGAGAAATTATCCACGCCGAGGCCGGATCGCATCCATTGGCTGCTGACCGCGGTGGAGCGCGGATTGCACGCGGAAGAGATTTGCGAGCTGACGAAAATCGATCCGTGGTTTATTCACCAGATCGAAGAGTTGAACGCCGTGAACCGGCGCGCGGCCGGCGTCACCGTGGAAACGGCATCGCGTGAATTGCTGCGCGAAGTCAAGCGCCACGGAACCAGCGACGAGTATCTGGCGCAGATTTGGAAGACGACGCCTGCAGCGGTGCGTTTGCAGCGGGCACGCTATGGAGTTGCGCCGGTATTCAAGCGCGTGGACACGTGCGCCGCGGAATTTGAGTCCTTCACGCCTTATATGTACTCGACGTATGAAGATGAGGACGAATCCGACGTGCAGTCGCGGCCGAAAATCATGATTCTGGGTAGCGGGCCGAACCGCATTGGGCAGGGAATCGAGTTCGACTATTGCTGCTGCCACGCTGCGTTTGCGCTGCGCGAAGACGGCTACGAAACGATCATGGTGAATTGCAATCCGGAGACGGTGTCGACCGATTACGACACTTCGGATCGCCTGTACTTCGAGCCGCTCACACTCGAAGACGTGCTGGCGATTGTCGAACGTGAGAAGCCGCAAGGGGTTATCGTGCAGTTCGGCGGGCAGACACCGCTGAACCTCGCGTTGGAGTTGAAACGCAATGGCGTGCCGATTATCGGCACCACGCCGGAATCGATCGATCTAGCCGAAGACCGCCGCCGCTTCGGCCGCCTGCTCGAGGAATTAAAAATTCCGCAGCCGCGCAACGGCACTGCGCTCATTCCGGAAGAAGCGGCGCGCGTGGCCGGTGAAATTGGTTTGCCTGTGCTGGTGCGGCCGAGCTATGTATTGGGCGGGCGCGCGATGGTCATCGCGTATGACGTCAACACCGTGCAGGAATATGTGGCGCAAGCGGCGATGATGGGACCGGCGCGTCCCGTGCTGATCGATCAGTTTCTGGAAGAAGCGACGGAAGTGGACGTCGATGCGCTTGCGGATGGCATCGATGTAGTCATCGGCGGCATCATGGAGCACATCGAAGAAGCCGGCGTGCATTCCGGCGATTCCTCGTGCGTGTTGCCGCCGGTGAGCTTGACGCCGGCGATGCTCGAATCGATTCGCGAATACACCAAGCGCCTGGCACTGGCGCTGAAAGTGGTCGGGCTGATGAACGTGCAGTATGCGATTCAGCGCGACACGGTCTACGTGCGGGAAGTGAATCCGAGTGCTTCGCGCACCGTGCCGTTTGTAAGCAAGGCGACGGGTGTGCCGCTGGCAAAAGTGGCGGCTCGATTGATGGCCGGTAAAAAACTGGCGGACATGAATTTGCCGCTGGTCCGCCACAACGGCGTCTCCGAAATTGCCGTGCATGAGTTTTATTCGGTGAAATCGCCGGTGTTTCCGTTCAACAAGTTCCGCGGTGTAGATACGATTCTGGGACCGGAGATGCGTTCAACCGGCGAAGTAATGGGTATCTCCAGTTCCTACGGGCAAGCATTCGCGAAGGCGCAACTTGCGGCGGGGCAGCGCTTGCCGCGCACGGGAACCGTCTTCCTCAGCGTAAATGACCGCGACAAGCGGCATGTTGGAGCGCTGGGGAAGGATTTGCAGACCCTCGGTTTTCGCTTGCTGGCCACGCGAGGAACTAGCGCCGCACTGGGAGCTGCGGGCGTTGAGAATGAGGCAGTGTTCAAGGTTAACGAAGGACGCCCGAACATCGTGGACCTGGTGAAGACCGGTAAAATCGATCTTGTGATTAACACCCCGCTGGGCCGCGAGTCGTTCTACGACGAGAAGTCGATTCGCCGCGCGGCGATTCGCTACAATATTCCCTGCATCACCACGCTGGCGGCGGCGCACGCGGCGGCGCGCGGGATTCGCGCGCTGGTGGAGCAGAGCACGGAAGTGGCGGCGCTGCAGGATTTGCACAAGCGCAAAGTGGCGGCTACCGGCGGGCCACCGGCAGCAGGAGATTGAGCGATGGATTTCAGCGGAGTTTTTGCGGCACTGACCACACCGTTCGCGGCGGATGATTCCGTCGCGATTGCGGACTTGAAGCAAAACATTAAGCGCTACAACGCGACCGGTTTGGCGGGTTACGCCGTGCAAGGGTCGACGGGCGAATCGGTGCTGCTGTCGCGCGCTGAGTGGGACAGCGTGCTGGTGGCTGCGAAAGAAGCCGCCAGCCCGCAGAAGCGTCTGCTTGCAGGAACCGGAGAGGAGTCCACAGCGGAAACGATTTCGCGCAGCAAACGGGCTGCGGAGCTGGGTTATCACGCCGCGCTGGTGAAGACACCGTATTACTACAAGCCGGTTTACAAGCCGGAAGTTTTCATCGCGCACTACCGGCGCGTGGCGGACGCTTCGCCGATTCCGGTGCTCCTGTATTCCGTGCCGCAATTCACAGGCATTTCGCTGGAAGCGCCGGAAGTAGCGGTGCTCGCCGAGCATCCCAACATCATTGGGATCAAGGAAAGCTCCGGACACGTGCAACGCGTCGGCGAAATGGTTGCCGCGACGCCGGCTTCGTTTCAGGTGCTGACCGGGGGTGCGGGCGTGCTCCTGCCGTCCCTGACCGTTGGCGCGAAGGGCGCGATTCTGGCGCTGGCGAGCGCCCTGCCGGAAAAGTGCGCGGAACTTTATGAAGTCACGCGCCGCGGGCAGCTGGAAGGAGCACGGGAGCTCCAGAAAAATTTGCTGCGCGCGTCCAAGCTGATCGTTTCTGAGCTCGGAATTCCCGGCGTCAAGTTTGTGATGGACCAGCGCGGATATCGCGGGGGCGTGACGCGGTCGCCGCTGCTGCCGTTGTCGGACGCCGCCAAGGTCCGCGTCTTGGAATTCCTCGCCACCTTTGAGCCCGTAGCTGCGCGGGCGTAGAACCATTCGTTGCCCTGGGGCCCGCTACCGTTTGCCGTGGCGCTTCGTCCAAGAGGGGGGTACCAGCGACGGTTCAGGTGCCCTGATTTGGTGTTACCAACGACCTTGCGTATCA
>CATPAM010000492.1 GCA_955651735.1 Candidatus Acidiferrales bacterium
CAAGGATGGACTCCGGGTCCGGAGGGAGTGCCAAGCGTGCAGCCGTATCTGCATCTGCATGGTTCGGAAAAGATGATCCCATTTCTGGAGAACGCGTTCGGCGGAGTGGTGCAAGGAAAAGTGCCCAAATCGCCGGAAGGACAGGTGCTGCACGCCACGATTCAGATTGGGGACAATACACTCGAGCTCGACGAAGCACATGGGGAGTTCCAGCCGATGCCGTGCCATTTGCATTTGCACGTGGATGATGCGGATGCGCTGTATGCGCGGGCGATACGCGCGGGAGCTACTTCAATCGATGCGCCGTCAGACAAACCTTACGGGCGCAGCGGCGGCGTTAAGGATGCATTTGGGAATAGCTGGTACGTGACGTCGCCACCGCGAGAAAAAAGGTAGGCCCATAGAGCGCGGAGGAAAAATCACGGGGCTTTGGGGGCGATGACGCCGATGTTGGCGATGTTGTCGCCCTTTTTCATTGAGGGCACGGCGCAGATGTGGAGGATGACGCCGGAAACGGGCGCGCGTGCTTCAAAAATGACTTTGCCGAAGAAATCGGTAACGTCGCCCAGTTTTCTGCCGGCTTCGACGTAGGTGTCGCGTTTGACGAGCGGGTAAAAGATGCCGTCGACGGGACTGGTGACCTCACCGAGGGCTTTGATCCATACGGGGTGATCGATGGCGTGGGGCGTGCCAGGAAGGATATTGAGCAAACGCATGACGTTGCGCGTGCCCTGGACGAGAGCGGCGACGTCATCGGTTTCTACTGTACCGGCGTAACCGGCTTCGACGGTTATTGTAGGCTTGCCGCGCATGGCGGCGGTATTGTCCAAATACTTCGTGGCGTTCAGATCCTTGGGGCGATCGTCAGAGATGATGATGTGATCGAGGCCGAAAGCCAGCACCATTTGCTTCGAAAAAGCGTCCTGCTTGGCGTTTCCAGTGACAACCCAATAGGAGTAGGGGCGAAGGCTTTCGTCGAGGTCGCCGCCGTGGAAGTCGATGAGGTAATCGCAGCGGTCGACGACTTGTTTGGTGATGAGATAAGAGGCGCGCTCGGTTTGCGTGCCGTCTTCTTTGCCGGGATAAAAGCGATTCATGCTTTTATTGTCGACGGGATTGACGTGGGGGACTTTTTGTTCGAAGGAAGGGATATTGACGAGGGGGAGAAGGACAACCGTTCCGGACATTTGCGTGGGATCGAGGGTGGCGATGAGGTCCTCAAGCGCGATGATGGAGGCGTATTCGGTGCCGTGGGCGCCGGCCACAAGGGCGAGCAGCGCGCCGGGCTTCGCGCCGCGCACGATTACGACAGGAATCTGCGTGCCGGAGTCTACACCCTCGGGAACGTCGATGAAACCGGTGGCTTTTTGGCCGCGGTCGGCTGTTGCGGTGCCCACGGTGATCGACGACTCCTGCGCGTTTGCGGAAAGCGGCAATAAACTAAAATAGATCGCGAGCGCTAGATAAAGTGAGCGTGGCATGGAGCCTCCGGCCAAGGAGAATACCGCCGGTGCGGGAGTCGAGCAATACTCTCGTCGATTACGGCTGCCACCAAGGATCAGGTGAGTGGAGCTCGGGCGCAATGACGAGCGCGTTGACGCGCCATAAAACGGTATATTGGCGTTAGGGTGCCTAAGAAAAGGATGTTCAGCCTCTCTTGATCCCAGACGCGCTAAAAAGTTTGACGCGTGACGCCTGGCTGCTTTTCCTCACGCGCTTCACGCGGCTTTTCGCTTACGGATTGATTTCCGTCATATTGGTGTTTTACCTGATTGGGCTCGGACTGAGCGAATCCCAGACGGGCCTGCTACTGACGCTGACGCTTGTCGGCGACACGGCGATTTCCCTCTTCTTGACCACACAAGCGGATCGTGCCGGGCGGCGGCGGACGCTCATAGTGGGCGCTCTGTTGATGGCCGCTGCCGGCCTGGTCTTCGCAGTAACGAGAAATTTCCTTTGGCTGGTGATTGCGGGAACGATCGGCGTGATCAGTCCAAGTGGAAATGAGGTCGGGCCATTTCTATCGATCGAGCAAGCCGCGCTTTCCCACGTGGTTGCCGATCGAACGAGGACGGAAGTCTTCGCTTGGTACACGTTGGCCGGATCGTTTGCGACCGCGCTGGGCGCGCTGTTTGGCGGCGAGCTTTCTCACGCACTGCAGAAGACGACCATATCGCAGGTAAACGGGTATCGCGCGGTCGTTGTGCTGTACAGCGTGCTGGGCCTAGTCCTGACATTTCTGTTTATGCGCGTTTCGCGGGACGCGGAAGTCAGCCCCTCCGAACCACGAGCTGCGGGAGGCTTTGGGCGATTATTTGGAATTCACAAATCGTGGCACGTGGTTGTCAAGCTATCTGGATTGTTCGCGCTGGACGCATTTGCCGGAGGCTTTGTATTGCAGAGTTTCGCAGCGTATTGGTTCTATTTGCGCTTCGGGGCGAATCCGGGGACGCTGGGCGTGATTTTCTTCTGGGCGAATATTCTGTCGGGAGTTTCGGCGCTGCTGGCTTCGCGGCTTGCCGCGCGATTCGGGCTGATACGCACGATGGTGGTTACCCACCTGCCTTCCAACATTCTGCTGCTGCTGGTGCCGCTGATGCCGAATCTCCCGTTGGCGGTGGTGGCTCTACTGGCGCGCTTCAGCATCAGCCAGATGGATGTGCCGACCAGGCAGTCTTACACGATGGCGGTGGTTAGTGCGGAGGAACGGTCGGCGGCCGCGGGAATCACAGGAGTGGCACGGACGACGGGTGCAGCGATCAGCCCTTTATTCGTGGGTTTTCTGTTTGCGCGGCCGGCGCTGATCAACGTGCCTTTTTTCATTGCGGGAACGCTCAAGATCATTTACGACTTGCTGCTGTATCGAGAATTTATCTCGCTGCCGCCGCCCGAGGAAAAGAGGTAGCCGAATGGGCCTAGCGGCGAACGGTCTGTATCAGCATGCACCTTAGTTGTGTGCCTTTTCGGACAGACGCTCAACGCTCGATGCGTTAACCTGTTCAAGGATCTTGATTCTCCCCAGCCTGATCTTCCAGCGAGTATGAAATGGAAATCCTAACTAAATCCGGCACGGGAATGCTCTTAATCATGGTCGCGGCTTCAACCGCGCTCTTGGCTCAAAGTCGCGGGCCGGACACGCCTCAGAAGCATGTAAGCGTCGCGGACGTCCGTCAGATCATGAGCCCTTCGGTGGTAGCCACGGAGAGGAGTTGGCAGGCGCGTGACCATTACACATATACGGAGCGCGATGAGAATCGGCGCTTGACCTCGCAGGGACAGGTGAAATCGGAGAATGTCGACGTATCCAGAATGATTGTCGTCAACGGCGCTCGCTTTGAGCAGCTTATGGAACGCAATGGGCAGCTTCCATCGACCAGGGAACAAAAGAAAAGTGACGACGATCTCGACAAGCTGAGGCACGAAACGCCGGACGAACAGACCGCGCGGCTGCGCAAGGATCAGGAAAACAGGGCTTTCCTTGGGGACGTGGTGGAGGCGTTTGACTTCCGTCTTATCGACGAAGAGGTAGTCGGCGGCAGGCCGGCTTACGTGCTTCAGGCCACGCCCCACCCGGGCTATCACGCGCAAGGCAAGTACGGCAAGATGTTCTCCAGGGTGGAAGGCAAGTTGTGGGTCGACAAGCAGGACTTCGGCTGGATCAAGGTGGACGGCGAGGTGACGCAGTCGTTCACGATGGGCCTATTCGTGGCGCGCGTAGAACGCGGCTCGCACATTATCCTGGAGCAGACGTGCGTTGGTGACGCCGTGTGGGTGCCGAAACGGATTGAAATTCGAGCAACGGCCCGAATCCTGTTCCTAAAGAATCTTGACATCGACAGGATCCTGACTTACTCGGACTATCGGTTGGCGGCCGACGGGCCATATTCCGTGAGTAAATAGCCGCCGCCTTGTATGGGATAAATTACTATGAAGCTCTCTTCAGCAGACGTTTTGAACAGCCATCTAAAGCCGCTCTGCTCGCGCGACAACCGCGGAATGAAGTACGAAGCCGGCGGCTCACGTTCAAATACCGCGCACCAGGCGTCATACCACTGTGGTTTCGAAGGCTGCAGTGTTCGATATGACGGAACCGACGGATACTACATGCTCATCGGAATGCCGGAGCATGCGAACCCTGTCGATGAGCCGGGCGTAAACGTCGCGAAGTGCCCTAGACATGGCCGCTGGTTGTATCGCCGAGAGAATGCCGAACTCGGACCGGGCTTTGGCTGGTGTTGCAGCGTGGAAGGCTGCGACTATCGTTACGATGCGATCTGACTGGTTGATAAGTCCTACTGACGGGGTTCTTGTCTAGGACAGGTCTTAGTCTGGGCAACTTTCGCTAACCATTTTCAAATACGTCACGGTCATGTGACCATGTTCGGTGGAATCCTTATCCACGCCGTGCTCTTTCGCCTCGGCCTTCGCGTCTTCCTTCGCCCCGTGCATTTTGGCATTGGAGACGACGCCGGTAATCGTGACTCGATGACCGACATGATCGCCGAGGTTGAGGCTGTCGCTTTTGAGTTCCCAAGTGCCGCCTTTTGCCGTAGTAAGCTTGTACTCATTGGCGTCATCGCCTTTTTTTTGAAGGCAGCCTGTCAGCGTCCGTGTTTTCTTATGAGTGGTTTTTGTTGTGTCTTGCGCCGCAGCCGTGCCGGCAAACAGGAACAACGCAACGAATGCCATCGCCATCTTCACTTTCATCCTTACTTTCATCCTTTCACCTCCGAAACTTCGATTTAAGAAACGGAAGAGCAGACCACTAACTCAGCTAGTTGAGCGCTAATTTAGTACAGGGACACGCCTGTACAGCAGCGTGTAGCTCCCAGTCGGACGCATGTTAGTGCCGAGAAAAGCAAGCGTCTGTCCAATTGTGGACACCTTCGTTACGCTCGCTTCCCGCGCGGCTATCTGCACGGCGATTCCGGTGTCCTGAATGGGACAGACGGAGTGGCAGAGAATTAGTACAAGGGTGTTTCCCCAGTCGCTCATCTGCCACGGCTTCGCGTCGCGACAAAAGCAACGTGATTAGGAAGGTCACTATGAGCATGCGCCACAAGACGGGTCTGATCGTGACTGGAATCACCGCGGTACTTTTGCTCGCGCTGATTTTCGTTGTACCTGCTATCGTTAACGTGGATCGCTACCGACCCAGGGTGATCTCTTATCTTCAACAGAAAACTGGGAAACAGGTCGAAATCGGACGGCTGGCACTTACATCTTTTCCCGTAGCGATTCACATTGATCATTTCGGCGTGAAAAACCCTCCGATATTTCCGTCCGGCTACATCGTGCAGGTGGCGCGGATCGATGCTGAACTTAGCGTCGGAGCGCTTCTGCACCGGCAGGTGGTCGTCAAATCTCTAGTACTTGACGACCTTGTCCTGAATATGACTTCGGATCCCGACGGCCCTTGGAACTTTGAGAATCCTCAATCCAAGGCTTCGGACGAAACCTTTCCTCTTGGAGTGATTTCCAGGGTGCAAATCAAGCGG
Organism: Candidatus Acidiferrales bacterium; assembly: GCA_955651735.1. Classification (GTDB taxonomy): domain Bacteria; phylum Acidobacteriota; class Terriglobia; order Acidiferrales; family UBA7541; genus Acidiferrum. The sequence goes on from CATPAM010000492.1 coordinate 5,499, forward strand.
GGCCAGCTGATAGCGTCGAATCTTTTGCCCTCCGACGCGGCGGGTCCCATCTTTTTCGAGGCCCACGAAATCTCCTGTGACCTGGAACAAGTGAACCTGATGGGAATTATCAACCCTTCGTCCTCCTCGATGGATGGCCAGGGCAGCGTAAAGGCGGGACTTCTTCGCTTCGGATCGGTCGAGGTGAGAGACCTGGAGTCCAAATTGCGATTGGGGTCGCGACACGTTACGTTTGGGGATGTCAAAGGGGAAGTCTATGGTGGGAAGGCCACGGG
>CATPAM010000493.1 GCA_955651735.1 Candidatus Acidiferrales bacterium
GTACTCCGCCTCGCGAAATCCCAGGTGCGCCAGGAACCAGATTGTCACGCTGCCCGCCAGAATCGGGCGCCAGCCGATGCGCTTCGACAGAGTCAGCACCACCGGCGTGAGCAACAGGAAAATGATATACATCGGCAGGATATCGAGGAGCGGCGGCCGGTAAATCAGCAGGATCGCTTCGATAATGGATTGCCTTGGGCCTGCGGTGAAGTAAAAATCCAGGAGATTGTGCACGTTCGGGCGATCGCCGCGCGAGGCGATAGGAACGGCCACCAGAAACGCAAAAGTCAGCAGCAGCACGTGATATCCATAGAGGCGCAGCGTGCGCATGCCAATTTTCTTGCGCATCGCCGCATAGCCGCGATGCTCCGCAAAGCGGAAATAAATGCAGCCGGTAAACAGCGCCGACAAAAAGATAAATCCCTCGGAAGCGGAAACGAAACCGAACGGCTGATTCGTGTAATTAGGCAGCAGCGTCGGCAGATGCGTCATCACCATCCAGACCAGCATCAGTCCGCGTACGGCATCGAGTTCTGGTCGGCGGTTCACGGCGCAGTTTAGTCATTAGATTCCCGGCGCTTGCCAAGGGTTTTGTGAAATTCCGTCCCGTGCGGGGCGCAAATCCGTTTCTTTGCGCTTATCTAGAGGATTTGATGTAGGCCACACCACAGTGAAACACACCTTCACCCGGAGATTCGTGTACGTAGGCGATTTGCGCGGGCACAAAGATGGATTGCCCTCCCGGTGAGTAGGGAACTGCTACTTCGATCATGGTACTCGCGAAATACTGCTTCTTGCTTTTGAAATGCAGGCCGCCGCGCGACATGTCTTCGCAAGACACTATGTCGTCCGGCATCCCGGGACGGCGAATACAGGCTTTGAACTTTCCCGGGACTCGCGGGTGCTTACGGCGGTCTTCGGGGCGCCGCGTAGCTTGAGGCTCCGCGGAGCTTGCAGCGGAAGGTGCTGGGGTGGTGGATTTGGCCGTGGTTGGCGGGGGCGATTCCGGTTCTGGAGGAATCCAAGGCTTTGGCGCTAAGCGCCCGGGCGGCGGTGAAGCCACGACCGGCTCGGCCTCGCGCGGTTCGTACGTTTCGGCGGACTCCGCCAAGTAGATGTCGGGAGGATCGGCTTCAACGACCGATTGCTCAACCAATGTGGATTTTGCTGGCACCGGTGCCGGTGATGCCATGGGCTCGCCGGTAGCCTGCTTCCAAACCGTGGAAGACCCGCAGCGCCTGCAGTAACGCACGGCGCTTCGATTGATGGCAAAGACATCCGCTTCCAGGTCGCTGTGGTCCACCGTTTCGCGCAACTGGCAGCTGCTGCACTGCAGCAGAGCGCGGCTCGCTAGCTTTTCGGAGTCGGTCAGTTCCCCGAAGTCGAGTCCCCAGAAATCGATGGTAGGATCGAGAAATGCCACGCCGTAGATGTACGTGTCGCCCTCCGAGCCGATCTGTCCGACTACCCGGGCGTCCGCCTCTTTGCCGGAATCGACAGCGCGAATGATGATTTCCTGTTCAGCGGAGAGCTTGTACTGCGAGGTGATGCCGGCGCCATGGCGGCTCAGCACCACCGTTTTCGTTTCCTCAGAGAACACTCGCCCTTCGATGTCGCTTCCGATGAGAAAGATAGCGAGCTGCTTGGGAATGCGGCTGCTGCGTCGTCGGCTGTCGGGAGGCATACGTTCGTGACAATTGTAGAAGGGGCCGTTCGCGAGAAGCGCTTTGGGCACATCAACTTGCTGGCGCGATAGTAGCACGAACGGCATCGGCCAGTAGTGCATGGACGGCGGCTAGCGGTCGGGCTTGACCTCATACCCGCCTAGGTATCTAAAATGAAACACTGTTTCAAAGTGGACTGTCTTGCAGCTGGAGGTTATTACACTATATCCGCATGAAAAAGAAAGAACTCACGCTCCAACAAATCTCTTCCGTCCCGTGCCCGACGTGCGGCGTCGCTGCCGGCTGCCGTTGTGTGCGGTTTACCGGTGCTCGCCGCAGAGAACCGCATGTAGATAGGAAGTTCTTCGCTATCGAGGCCTTGGAAGCCGGATCAGTTCATGCCGGACCATCCCGTAGAAAGAAGTCGAAACCCTCCTGACTGTTGGCGGCTTCGTTAAACTATCCATCTGCCCATGTTCGCTCTAGGGATTTGGCTTAGAGTCAGCGGGCGGCTCTCCAAGGGTGAGCGCGATCGGGAGTAACTGGAATCTGCCGGCAAGGTCCGGCGATTCGAGAACTGGCAATTACTCGCACGTCGATGTTGCGGAAAACAACGAACTCGTCCGTGGACCTCCTCAGACAATTGCCGCAGCCGAGACTTGGCGGTCTCAATGTCATTTACTTCTTCCACCCACTGGAAGGTTCCGTCGCGGTCTCTTTTCAGGGCAATCAAGAGCGAAACCGATGCGAGGGACTTTAGGCTTAGTGGGCAGATCTGATTCGGGGTCAGATAGATTCTCGGATATCGGACCGTGAGAAAATTCCTTACCGCATGTGGAACATATCAATACCCATTGATCCATTACTGCCCTCTCCCAATCGCGGGAACGATAGACTCGGCACGACCTAAAGACTGTCCAATCAGAGACACTTTTATGAATGGTTGTCCCCGCCTTTAGGCCAAAATACTCACTCTCCCCCGTCAGATTTCCACCGCTCGATAAGCACTGTCCCAAAAGAAACAGACTGAGTTGGACAA
>CATPAM010000494.1 GCA_955651735.1 Candidatus Acidiferrales bacterium
GCACTGCATAAACTGCCAGGAAAAGGCCCAGCAGGGAATGCTGAAAGCGCGGGGCCGACGGCAGATTACAGCCGATCTACTTACTTTACTGTACAATACAGGATTGTTTATCCGCGCAACAGGGATAGGCTTGCGCCAGCGTGGCGGCTCGATTCACATTCGAGAAACGCGTTGTGGCCTTGCGGTCTAGAGCGCGTGACGCGCTGGTCAGCGTGTTCTTCCCGGCGGGGTGCCGGCTGTGCGAGGTTGTATACGCCAGCGCGGTGCCCATTTGCGAGGAGTGCCTTGGCTCTTTCGCAGCGGTTGGGGGAGCAGTGTGCGAGAGGTGCGGCCAACCACTGCCTGCATGGTGGTTGGGGGGCGCGGCGGACGTCGTGGTTCCAGTACCCCTCGACCGGCAGCGCGAGCGGGAACGCGGCTCAACCAGGCGGACCTGATCGCCAGGCCGCTGGCCCGCAAGCTGGGCGTGCCGTACCGGGCAGTGTTGCTGGTAGGCACCAAGCCCCGCCCGGGCAAGTACAGTCTGAGTTTGGAGGAGCCTGGGACTCGGTACGTGCCGCTTTTGCCACACGTCCAGGCACGTAAGTTGACAACCTACGCGTATTGCTGATAGATGATGTAATGACGACGGGAGCCACCCTCGACGCCTGTGCCAGGGCGTTACGGGGAGCGGGAGCCAAGTCGGTGATCGGGCTGACAATAGCCCGGGCGGCGCGGCATCCAAGTTAGGCTCTAGTGAGTCTAATCCGAAGGACGCGCGGTGAGCGCAAGAAGGCCAGAATCGTGGGATTCCCGGGGGCGTAGAGCCCCGGAAGCTTCCGGGACGGTCTCGGCTGGGTCCGACGGTCCCGCCGGTAGTAGGGTCCACAACTCAATTATGATGCGGCGTCCGTCGCTGATGCAGGAGCCTGTGCTGGTCCTGAATGCAACGTATGAGCCGATCAATGTGACCGCGGTGCGGAGAGCGATGGTGCTGCTGCTGAAGGGCGTGGCCCAGGCCGAGGAGATGCACAGCTCGGAGGTGCACTCGGCGGCGCACGCACACCGCGTGCCCTCCGTGATTCGGCTGCTGGCCTACCGGCATATACCGCAGCAGAGCCGGGCGCTGTCGCGTAAAAATATCTTGTTGCGCGACCGCAACACTTGCCAGTTTTGCGGCGCGGTCTTCCCGAGCTCCGAACTGACGCTGGATCATGTCGTGCCGCGCTCGCGGGGCGGGCGCTCCTCGTGGGAGAATTTGGTGGCCTGCTGCTATCGCTGCAATAACAGCAAGGGCGATCGCACCCCGGAAGAGGCCGGATTGAAGCTGGCGCGGCGCCCGCGGCCGTTCACGCTGCATACCTCGCGGCAATTGATGCGGCTGATCGGGCATCGTGACGAGCGCTGGCGTAAGTATCTTTTTTACTAGCGGTTTCGCGACTAATGGTTTTCAGTTATGCCGAAATTTAGAGAATTTTCGGCGCCATGAAACCTTTTTCGCCGGGCGGCATCTAACCTAATAACTAACCACTTCGAGGACACACCCCGGGAAGCAGTTAAGGCCAAAACCTTAACTGCTTCTCTTCTTTTGTGCGGCTAATTCTTGCTGGGCCGAACAATCTCCAGCCGCGTCTTACGCTTGCTTCCGTTGCTCGGAAAACTCTGCAGGGCGGTAGGTTCGTCCTTAGACTCCGGAAAAACCTGATGCAACTGCGTGATTTTCAGGATTTCCTCGACGTTGTCGGTCAAGCCGACAACTTTTCTCTCGCCGTCGCACTTGATCACGCTCCTGTAGGTATGCATCAGGTCGCCGATGCCGGAGCTGTCCAGATACACCAAGCCGCTCAAGTTCAAGAGAATCTGCTTGCGTCCTTCCTTTAGCAATTGCGCGATGCTGGCGCGCAGCGCGCCGCTCTCGAAGGAGACTTCCACTACAGATCCATGCGTCCGCCGTTTTCGCGGACTTCCATGGGCGCGGCGGCGGCAAACTCGCGCAGAGTGGCTTCCAATTCTGCGGCGAGGTCCATGCGCAAGATTATAAGACAGGTTATCTACAATTGGTATTACTCAAGGTATATTATTGCCTGGAGGGCGCGAAAAGCAAACCAGTCACGCGCACGGCGGGCTGCTGCATGTTCCAAGACCTGGGGATGTGCTCGAAAGAAACGTCGAACGCCCGGCGCGCCCCCGGCTCAAGAGGCGGGCTGGCGGAATTTATGGCCAGCCGCGACTCGCGCAGGGCAATTTGATTCATGTCGTCGTAAAACTCCACGGTCACTTCGACTTCCCGTAGCGTGCGCTCGCCAGTATTCGCGAGTTCACTGGCGAGAATGGTCACTTCCTGATGCAAAAAATTTTCCGCGCGGCTCAGCGCCGGGTTTTCAATCACAATTTTCGGGGCATACGCGCGTTCCTCGGGGCCGAAGGGCGGATGAACCTCTTGTGCGCCGCCGCGCGATGGGGATTGCCGCCCCGGCCACAAATAAAATCCTGCCAGCACAATTACGACCGCCGCGGCGGCAACCAACAACGCGAAGCTGAAAGGTCCGCGGTCGGGCTGCTGTTCGCCGGGGATTTCGATTTGAGGCTGCTCGTGCATCCATCCAGAGTAAAACGTGCCTGTGGGATTCGCACGCCAAATTTTGTGGGAGTGAGAGGCTGTGCGGCTAGCGGCCGAGGCTGAGCCGCTGCGCGAGCGCCTCCGGAAGGCGCGCGGCGCGCATGCGCGATTGCACCCCGGAGATATCGTAAGGAACGCGCCAGAACTCCACGACGTTGTGTTCCAGATCGGCGATCGCGAATCCCGCTCTCGGGTCGCTGTCGCGAGGCTGTCCGATCGATCCCGGGTTCAGCAGGTAACGGGAGCCCGCATCTAGGCGCAAAGCGGCAAACGACTCCGAAGAACGCGGACGCAGATTGAGTATTTCCAGATGATTGCTCGCGCTCAAGTAGGAGAATCCGCCCTGATGATGCGTATGGCCGAAAAATGTGAGTGCGGCGTTGGAGTCCAGCAGCCCTTCCAGGGCCTGCTCGGGAGTGAAGACGTATTCGTCCTCATCTTGAAGCGCGCCGTGCACCAGAACAATTCCGCCGACCTCCAGCGGCCCGTGCGGCAACGCGGTAAGCCATTTCAGATTGTCGGGAGATAGTTGCGAGCGCGTCCAGTCAACCGCGGCCTTCGCAATGGGATTGAAATCGTCCGTGGGCATCAGTCCGGTGGCCGCTTTGTCGTGATTTCCGCGAATAGTTTGGGCGCCCAACTCGCGAATCTTCGAAGTTACTTCGTTGGGATCCGGGCCGTAGCCGACCACGTCACCCAAGCACACAATTTGTTCCCAGCGTCCCTGGGCCGCAGCCAGAGCGGCATTGAGAGCGGAAGCATTCGCGTGCAAATCGCTAAGAACGAGAATCCGCATTTCCTAGGATGTCCAAAAGAGCCACTGAGTATAGATGAAGCGATTGGCAATGCACAGAACGAAGCGCTGCGCCGGATGGGATGTGAGACACCAACCGCCGCAAGGGTGGCAAAACGTCAGAACCGCGCGATAGTTCTAAGTCTTTAGCGAATGTTAATAAGAGCGGCGATTTACAGGCCAATCGGCTCCTCCATTAGTGACAAAAACAAGACAACTAAAGTAGGAATTTCGCCCGCGCCCGCGAAACATTCGATGGGTGAGCTTCGTCTATAGGAGTGCAGCCGAATAGTAAAGCGGCACTGGGTCTGTCAGAGCAAACATCAAAAAAACCCCGCGGTGGCAGCCGCGGGGCGGTGACACGCATCTTTCCGGCCGTTAGTCCAGGAAGAGGAGGTGTCGTTCGGGGAAATCTACTCGTTCGCCCGCCTGCGTGTCAACTCCGCTCTGCTCCCAGATCCGTTTGTCCGGCTGACTCGATCCAATCGAAAGGAAGTTGACGCGCATGAAATCCATTTCGTTCCTCCGAAGTGTCGCGCTGCTGGCGGTAACCGCGCTGGCCGTGCCCGTATTTGCGAAGCCCATCAGCAAGACCATCAGCATCACGCAAGCTGCAAGAGTTGGCAAAGCGGATTTGCAGGCCGGTGAGTACCGCCTGCTGATCGACGGCAACAAAGCCACCGTGCAAAAGGGCAAATCCGTGGTGGCCGAAAGCCAAGGCCGCTGGGAGGATCGCGACACGAAATCCAGCTACGACGCGGTGCTGCTCGGCGAAAACGGACAAGTGAAGGAAGTGCGTTTCTCGGGACAAAAGCGCGTTTTCGTGTTTAGCGAATAACGGAAAGCTCCGCGAAACACCGTCATTGGACGAGCGGGAGACTGCCGTGGGGCGGTTTCCCTGCTCGTCATATGGCTTGAAGTTTCATCCTCCCGAAAGGCCTTGCGAACATTCTTAGCGCGCGCTTACCGAATCAGCATGCAGTCCCCATAGCTGTAAAAGCGGTACCCTGCTTCGACCGCGTGCCGGTAGGCAGTCAAGACGCGCTCGCGTCCGGCGAAAGCGTAAACCAGCGCGAGCAGCGTTGACTTCGGAAGATGAAAATTCGTGAGCAGGGCGTTCACCACGCGAAACGAAAATCCCGGGACAATAAATAGGCGCGCTTCGGCTTTGCCGGAGCGTACCAGCGTTTCCGAACTCGCCTCTGCCGCGCGCAACGCGGCGTCCTCAAGCGCGCGCACCACCGTGGTTCCCACGGCGAGGATTGGCCGAAGCGTGGAATGGGCCGCCTGGATTTGTTGCGCGGCTTGCTCCGAAATCTCATACGACTCAGCGTGCATCACGTGGCCCTCGAGCGTTTCGCTGTGGATGGGCTGAAATGTGCCGAGGCCCACGTCCAGCGTCAGCTCGCATACTTCCACGCCTCGCGCGCGAATCGCCGACAAGACCTCCGGCGTAAAATGCAGCCCAGCCGTGGGAGCGGCTACGGCTCCGGGCCGGCTTGCAAAGACGGTCTGATATCTTTCGCGGTCCGCGGATTCGTCCGCGCGGTCGATATAGGGTGGAAGCGGGACGTGGCCGAGCCGCTCAATCTGCGCGGTCACTCCGCCTGGGTCGCGGGAAGTGAATCGCACGGTACGCACTCCGAATTCGCCGCGCGCGATGATTTCTGCTTCGAGTTCGCCTTCGCCAAACACAACGCGCTCGCCCGTTTTCATCTTGCGCCCGGGACGCACTAACGCTTCCCATACGTCGGGACCAACCTGCCTGGCGAGAAAGACCTCCACCATGCCGCTCAGGTGTTCCTGGCGCGATGCGCGCGAAGGCGCGTCCGAAAACACTCCCAGGCGGCGGCCGAAAAGTCGCGCGGGAATCACGCGCGCGTTATTCAGAACGATGAGTTCCTCGCCGCGTAGCAGGCCGGGAAGCTCGGCGAACATACGATCGGCCAGCTTGCCGCTGGCGCGATCCATGGCCAAAAGGCGGGAGCTATCGCGCCGCTGCAGTGGGCGTTGGGCGATATGAGAGGACGGAAGGTCATAATCGAGTTGGTCGAGGCGCACGGCCACAGAGTCTAGCAAATCCGGCTACGCATGAAGAATCGCGAATCGCCTCTCCGATTGTCACTTTTCGTGTCTCATTTCGCTAGCCGAAACGCTCGATTGGCAACCCGAAGGAATCGGCAACTACTTTACTTATTAACGACTTACGATGACGCATTGGAAGCTGCAAATTATACTTGACAACGATAGGCGCATATTTTATGATACGTCTGCAGTCATTCAAGGAGGGACCTGTATCATGAGGACTTTGAGCCCTTTCGAGCCCTTCCGCGGGGCTTCTACTTTGCAAGACCAACTCCATCGCGTGTTCAACGATGTGTTTGCGCGCGCGGGAGACGAATCCAACCTTACCAGTTGGGCGCCGGCCGTCGATATCTTCGAGACCGAGCACGAACTGGTGGTGAAGGCCGACCTGCCGGATGTGGATCTGAAAGATCTGGACATCCGCGTAGAGAACAACATTTTGACCATTCGCGGGGAACGCAAGTTCGAGAAGAAAGTGAGCGAAGACCGGTACCTGCGCGTGGAGCGCGCCTACGGTTCGTTCCGCCGTAGCTTCTCGCTGGCCAACACCGTGAATGCGGAAGCAATCAAGGCCGACTATCAGAATGGCGTTCTGACGCTGACCATTCCGAAGCGCGAAGAAGCGAAGCCGAAGCAAATCAAGGTCAACGTCGGGGCACCGACGATGGCTGCGGCGGCGGGCGCGAAGTAAACGGTGCCCGATTGCGAAGGGTAGAGGGGCTGGCGAAATGCCGGCCCCTTTTGTTAGAAATAGAGTTGAGGCGTTGTCATGTTGCGATTCGACAAAATGACGGTAAAGGCTCAGGAAGCGCTGCAAAGCGCGCAGGAAATCGCCGGGCGCCATGAAAACCAACAGATTGAGCCGATTCACCTCCTTGCTGCGTTGGCGGCGCAGACCGACGGCGTGGTGCCGCCGCTGCTAGCGCGTCTGGGGATTCGCGCGGAAGTGCTTTCGCAGGATATCGAGCGCGAGATTGGGCGCTTGCCGCGCGTGACCGGATTCGCGCAGCAGCATATGGGCAAGCCGCTGAACGACGTGCTGGAGCGCGCGTTCGATGAAGCGCAAAGATTCAAGGACGAATACGTTTCGACCGAGCACATGTTCCTGGCCATCGCTGGGCGAGACCGCGACCCCGCCGGCCAGTTGTTGAACAAGCACGGAGCTTCTCACGAAGCGATCCTGCAGGCGCTGACCAGCGTGCGCGGCACGCAACGCGTAACCTCGCAAAATCCGGAAGCAACCTATGAAGCGCTGGAGAAATATGCGCGCGATTTGACCGAGCTTGCGCGCCGCTCGAAGCTGGATCCGGTCATCGGCCGCGATGAAGAGATTCGCCGCGTGATGCAGATTCTGGCCCGCCGAACCAAGAACAACCCGGTGCTGATCGGCGAACCTGGCGTGGGCAAGACCGCCATCGTAGAAGGCCTCGCGCAAAGAATTGTTTCCGGCGATGTGCCGGACGTGCTGAAAACGAAGCGCCTGGTGGCGCTGGATTTGGCGGCGCTGGTGGCCGGCGCAAAATACCGCGGCGAGTTTGAAGACCGCTTGAAAGCGGTGCTGAAAGAAATCACCCAGGCGGAAGGCCAGATAATTCTATTTATCGACGAGCTGCATACCCTGGTTGGCGCGGGCGCCGCGCAAGGCGCCATGGACGCTTCCAACATGTTGAAGCCCGCGCTGGCACGCGGCGAATTGCGGGCCATCGGCGCCACCACGCTGAACGAATACAAGAAATACATTGAAAAGGATCCCGCGCTGGAACGCCGCTTTCAGCCTGTCATGGTGGAAGAGCCGAGCGTGGAGGACACCATTGCCATTCTGCGCGGCCTGAAAGAGCGCTATGAGGTGCACCACGGCGTGCGCATCAAGGACGCGGCGATCCTGGCTGCCGCCACGCTTTCGCACCGCTACATTTCCGACCGGTTCTTGCCGGACAAGGCGATCGACTTGATCGATGAAGCCGCGGCCAGTTTGCGCATGCAAATCGATTCACTGCCTGTGGAAATCGACGAAATCGAGCGGCGCGTCATGCAGTTGGAAATCGAGCGCCAGGCGCTGCTGAAGGAAAACGACCCGCACTCCAAGCAACGGCGCACACAGATCGAAAAGGAGCTGGCGAAACTGCGCGAAGATTCGAGCGGACGGAAAGCGCGCTGGCAAGCCGAGAAACAGGCCATCGGCAAAATTCGCAAGCTGAAGGAGCAAATCGAGCAACTCAGAGCGGAAGAGCAGCGCTTCGAGCGCGCCGGCGAACTCGCCAAAGTGGCGGAAATTCGCTACGGCAAGATCGCTGTCGCGGAGCGCGAGCTGAAGGAAGCCGAGGAACGCTTTCGGTCGGTGCAAAAAGGAGCGCCGATGCTAAAAGAAGAGGTCGACGAGGAAGACATCGCCAAACTCGTGAGCAAGTGGACCGGTATTCCGGTCGGGCGACTGCTCGAAGGCGAGGCGCAAAAGCTGGTGCACATGGAACAGCGCCTGCGGCTGCGCGTGGTCGGGCAGGACGATGCGCTGGCGCGCGTGGCTAACGCAGTTCGTCGCAGCCGCGCCGGGCTGTCCGATCCCAAGCGGCCAATCGGCTCATTCATTTTTCTCGGACCCACCGGCGTGGGCAAGACCGAACTGGCGCGTGCGCTGGCGGAATTCTTGTTTGACGACGAAAAACTGATGATTCGCATCGACATGTCCGAGTACATGGAGAAGCACAGTGTTTCCCGCTTGATCGGCGCGCCTCCAGGCTATGTCGGCTACGAAGAGGGTGGCCAGCTCACCGAGCAGGTTCGGCGTCACCCGTATTCGGTGATTTTGTTCGACGAAATCGAGAAGGCGCACCCGGACGTGTTCAACGTGCTGCTGCAAATCCTGGAAGACGGCAGGCTCACGGACGGCAAGGGCCGCACGGTGGACTTCCGCAACACCGTTTTGGTGATGACCAGCAACGTCGGCTCCACGGCCATTTTCGAGCTCGCGCATCGCGATCCCGAGCGCGCCAGGAAAGAAGCGATGGAAGCGTTGCGCGCGGCTTTCCGGCCGGAGTTCATCAACCGCATCGATGAAATTGTGATCTTCAATCCGCTGGGCAAGGAGCAGCTCGAGCGCATCGTGGATTTGCTGCTGCGCGGCGTGGAGCAATTGCTAGTGGAGCGCCAGATCACGCTGGAACTCACGCCCGCGGCGAAGGAGTTGCTGGTGCGCGAAGGCTATGACCCGGCGTACGGGGCCAGGCCGCTGCGCCGCACGATTCAGCGGATGGTGCAGGATCCGCTGGCGCTGCAGATCCTGGACGGCAAGGTGCTCCCCGGCGATTATATCCGCGTGGACCGCGACGGCAAGAGCGACTCCATGCGTTTCGAGCGCGTACAAGCCAAGAAACCGGCTACCGCAGCCTAAAGAGCGAAAGAGGAAGGCCCGGGATTACGTATATAGTGATAGGCAAAGGCAATGAGAGTTCTACGCACGACATTTCTATTGACCGCGCTGACGCTGGTGCTCATCACCCTGGGCGCCTACTTTGGCGGCCGCAACGGCATGACCATGGCGCTGGTCGTTGCGGTGATCGGCAACGCGTTCGCCTACTTTTTCTCGGATAAAATTGCGCTTTGGTCCAGCGGCGCGCAGCCCGTCAGCCGCAAGCAGGTGCCCAGACTCTACGACGTTATGGAGCGCCTGGCCGCCAAAGCCAATTTGCCGGTTCCAAAACTGTACGTGGTGCCCGAGGCAGCGCCCAACGCATTCGCCACCGGCCGAAACCCGAGCCACGCTTCCGTGGCCGTCACGGAAGGACTGCTCCAGCTGATGACCGACGACGAGCTGGAGGGCGTCATTGCCCATGAACTGTCGCACGTGCGCAACTACGACATCTTGATCAGTTCCATTGCCGCCACGATTGCCGGCGCCATTACGTACCTCGCTCGCATGGGCCTCTGGTTCGGTTATGGCGGGCGCGATGACGACCGCGAAGGTAGCGGCTTAGCAGGAATTCTGATGTTGATTCTTGCGCCGTTCGCGGCTTTTCTTTTGCAACTCGGCATCTCCAGGCAGCGCGAATACTCCGCCGATGCCACGGGTGCGCGCATGGTCGGCCAACCGTACGGCCTCATCAGCGCGTTGCAGAAACTCGGTGCCTACAACAAACGGATCCCCACCACCGCGGTGTCCCCGACGACGGCCGCGCTCTGCATCGTCAAACCGATGTTCGGCTCCGAGACTCTATCCTCATTGTTCAGCACGCACCCGCCCTTGGAAGACCGCATCGCAGCATTGCGGGAAATGACCGTGGTGCCCCAACGTTAAGATTAGCGGCCGGCGATGTGATTTCAGAGCGTGCAAGGATACCTCAACAGCGGCGCGCCTTCGTTAAGGCGGGTTAACAAATACTTAGCGAACGTGCACCGCCGCGGCCGTGCGCCGCTAAGATATTTTCAAACGGTATATCACCTTACGCCTGGAATGTTGTAGAGTTTACTGCCAATAAGCAGCGCGGTGGTGGGCCGCTGCATCTTAAGAAAACTGCGAACTCGCCGGTTGCTCCGGGAGTTCCGCGTCCGTCAGGCAGGGGAAACTTTGATTACCGATCAGACGGCCACGCACGCGCCGTCGCAGCAATCCAACTCGACACACTGCTCCATCGCGGCAACCGCTACGGCGCTCCCTCCGCATACTATTACCCGCGAGGACGTGAAGTATTACATGGGGCGCGTGTTTGACATTCCGGATCGCAAGCTCGAAGCCATGATGAGCATCGTCGACAATGCGCAGGTACACAAGCGCCATGCCATTTTCCCGATCGAGTACACCGTCGAGCCACGCGCGTTGTATCAGACCAATCAGGAATACATCGAGCACGCCGTCAAGCTCGGACGAGAAGCCGCGGAAAAATGCCTGCAGCGCGCGGCCGTGCGCCCGGACGAAGTCGACCTCATCATCACCGTTTCCTGCACCGGTTTCATGATCCCCTCGCTCGATGCCCATCTCATTAATTTGATGGGCTTTCGCTCCAACGTTCGGCGCATGCCGTTCACCGAGTTGGGGTGTGCGGCCGGCGCTATGGCCCTGGGCCGCGCCGCGGATTTTCTCAAGGCCCATCCCGGCGGCAATGTTTTGATTATCGCTGTCGAGCTCCCCTCGCTAACGTTTCAGCGCAAAGACATTTCACAGGCCAACCTGATTTCTTCGATTCTGTTCGGCGATGGCGCCGCCGCAGCGCTGGTTACCGGAAAAGAATCACACGGGCCCAAGATCATGGTGTCCGAAACCTATACATTCCCTGATTCGCTTGGGGCCATGGGCTTCGACCTTCGCGATTCGGGTTTCCACATTTTGCTCGCCAAAGACGTTCCGGAAATGATTGGGGCAAAAATCCGCGGCTTAATCGACGGATTTCTCGAGCGCCAGGGCAAGAAATTTCAAGACATCAAGGGATGGATCCTGCATCCCGGAGGCGCACGCCTGCTGGGCAATATTGAAACGGCCCTTGGCCTTACGAAATGCCAGACGCAGCCGTCGTGGGACATTCTTGGCAACGTAGGCAACCTGTCGAGCGCTACCATCCTCTTTATCCTCCAGGAATGGCTCGAAAAACGCCCTTTGAAGCCGGGAGAGTACGCGTTGGCTGCTGCTTTTGGGCCCGGATTCAGCGCGGAGTTTTTGCTGCTGCAATGGACATAAGCGTCATCGCGTTCCTCGCGCTCTTGCTCGCCGTCGCGCTACTGCGCATTTTCGAGCTCGGCGTCTCCCACCGCCATCAGCAGCAGATGATCGCTCACGGCGCGACAAAAGTGAAGGAGCCGCGGTTCCGTTGGATCGTGCTGCTTCACACCGGTGTTCTTGTCGGCGCCGCTCTTGAAGTTGTTCTTCTGCATCGGCCGTTCATTCCCGCTCTTGCTGCCGTAATGCTTTTGCTGTTCCTTGGCGGGAACGCGGTACGTCTATGGGTTGTGCGAACCATGGGCCAGCACTGGAACGTGCAAGTGATGAACTCCACGAACCTCGGTGTTGTTACCTCGGGGCCATTTCGCTTTGTCCGGCATCCAAACTACGCGGCGGTGTTCGTGGAAATATTTTCGCTGCCCTTGATCCACACGGCATGGATAACCGCCCTGCTAGGTTGCGTTGGCTTCGTGGTGACCATTTCGCAGCGTATCGCGGTGGAAGAGAGCGTACTCTTGGCCAATCCGCAGTATCGTGCGTCTATGGCCGGCAAACCGAGATTCTTGCCGGGCCTGTTTTAACCTGGAAGTGAACAGTGAACAAGCGCGTCTGCATCCTGGCTCTCTTTGTCCTGCTTGCACCGGCAGTCCGTGCCGCACAGGAACCCGCGGCGGAGTCGACTCCCGGATCGACACCGGCTTTCTACCCTGTGCCGGAACTCATGACCGGATTCAATTTGCTCTACCAGCAAAAGTTTACCGAAGCTCGCGAAACCTTTGACGATTGGAAGTCGCGCAACCCGGAAGAACCATTTGGTGAAATCGCTCTAGCTGCTTCTTACCTTTTTGAAGAGCTCTATCGTCAGGGAGTGCTGACCAGCGATTTCTTCCTGAATGAAAAGAAATTCCTGCACGGCATCGACGGCAAACCCGATCCCGATCACATGAACCATTTCCGCGAAGCGCTCACTCGCGCTCGAGCCCTGGCCAGGCAGCGGCAGAAAACACGTGCGAAGGACCCGGAAGCCCTTTTTGCGCTCACGCTGGCCGCGGGAATGGAGTCTGACGCCCTCGCGATCCTCGAAAAGAAACAGCTCGACGGCCTAAAGCGCATGAAGGAAGCCAACGAGTGCGCGAAGCAATTGCTCGCGCTGCGCCCGGACGCCGCCGACGCCTACGTCGCGCCGGGTATCGCCAACTACATCATCGGCTCTCTGAACCCTGGCTACCGCTTCGCCCTGTGGTTCGGCGGGATTCACGGCGACAAGAAGCTCGGTATGGCGGAGGTTGCCAAGACCGTCGAAAATGGCCGCTATCTTCGCCCTTTCGCGAAGATCATGTTGGCGCTAGCGGCTCGCCGCGAAAAACAGAACGCCCTGGCTCAAACATTATTGCGCGAATTGAGCGAAGAATTCCCTTCCAACGATACGTTCGCAGCCGAGTACGCCAAGGCCATGGGTCTGCCGGTCCCCGCAATCCTGACGCGCTGACTTGTCCTGTCGGATGGCTCGAAGCCACGCCCCTTAACCAAAACATCCTGCTTCTTTCAAACCGAATGCACTAGAATCCCGGTGCTGCGGAAATCGAGAGCGGACTTTCCAGCTCGGTGGGGGATGTGTGTTTCAACAAGATATGTTGAAGGATCGTTCGATTTTCTTGACCGGCGGCGGCACCGGCCTGGGCCGTTCGATGGCTTTGCATTTCGCCATGCTTGGCGCGCGCATTTTTCTGATCGGCCGTCGCGAACAGCCCCTAAAGGAGGTCTGCGACGAAATTCAGCGCGGCGGGGGCTCTGCGGCTTTCGCCACCTGCGATGTTCGCGACTACGGCGCCGTGGAAACCGTGGCAAAACTCGCCTACGAGCAATTCGGGCGCATCGATACCGTCATTAACAACGCCGCGGGAAATTTCATGGCCCGCACCGAAAAGCTCACGCCCAACGCTTTCAACGCCGTAGTGGGAATCGTGCTGAACGGCACGTTCAACTGCACGCAAGTGTTCGCCAAGAAATGGATCGTGGAAAAACTCGGCGGCAACGTGCTGAACATCGTCACCACCTACGCCGCAGCCAATTGCGGTTCCGCTTTTGTGGTGCCATCAGCTTGCGCAAAGGCCGGCGTACTGGCCATGACCACGTCGCTAGCTGTGGAATGGGCCAAATATCACATCCGGCTCAACGCTATCGCACCCGGTCCGTTTCCCACCGAAGGCGCGTGGTCGCGGCTCATGCCTTCAAAGCAATTCGAGGAGCACGCCAAGGAATCGCATCCGATGAAGCGATTCGGACGGCACGAAGAACTGACCAGCCTCGCGGCCTTCTTGTTGAGTGATATGGCTGAATACATCAACGGCGAGTGCGTGGTCATTGACGGCGGCGACTGGCTGCGCGGCGCCGGCGAATTCAACGACCTGCTGCTCATTCCCGATGCCGCGTGGGAAAACATGGAGGCCGCTCGCACAAAGAAGTAAGTGGCACAGCCATTTCTGGCTGTGCGCCCTTCGCCGCAGGCTCCGAAAGCCCTGCCGGAGCTACTGTGGCAGCGCTCGCTTCCTCAATTCCACACGCAACTTCGCTGCGCCGATACTTTGTCCATTCGATTCAGCGCGCACCGTAATTTCGCGCAACTCCTGCTTCTCGTGCGCTGTGTCATTCAATTGCGGCAATTCAATCTCCACGCGCGCCGCGGCGACTTGCTTTGCCGCCACCACAAATTTTCCCGCTCCGCTCTGGAGCTTCCAACCTGCGGGCAGATCCGCAATCAGAGTAACTTCCTTCGGGCCCCTGGTCTCATTTCGCAGCCACAACGGAATCACCAGGGTTGTCCCCGCTTGTAACGCGATTTCAGGCGGCTCCGGATGCCACAAGTGCGTCAGGCCGTGTGCGCGGCGAAAGTCATCGTAGAAACTCCACGGCCCGGCTAACTCCACGTAAAGCTCCGGCGGTTCAGGCTTTGGCGAAATTGTTGGACGGACAAACGGAATCGCTTCCGGCTTGATGTGCTCAAAAACGTCTCCGGTTGCGCTTCCGCCCACTAGCGACTTCCCGAGTACGAAGCGCTGTGCGTCGCCCCAGCCGTCCGCAACCGCTTTCTTTTCGAGTTCCGCCTCGTTCAATTTTCTGAGCGAATCCAGGTAGCTCTTCGCCTGCGTCTGGTGCGCGCGGAACGATTCCAGAGCCAGCCGCCAATAGGGCTGGCGTGCGGACTTGGCAATGTCCTTGACGGAGTACTCTGGCCCCTTGCCGCGAAACATACCGTCGTTGGTGGCATCGGGGAAGTAGAAGACCTTCTTGGGTTGCCACGAGCGCAAGTTTTCGAGGAATGGCTCGAGCCTCCGCATGGGCCCCGCCAATTGCTCTGGAAAAACAGAAGGATCACCCGCAGTGTCGAACGCCTCCGTGGCCAGAACACCCGTGGCTTGATGATCACCGTGATCTTCTCCAACGAATGTCCCAGGTAAAAACGTCAATATCACTTCTGGTCGGGTCAACCTCACCAGACGCACCAATTGTTCGAGCGCGGCGCCGTGGCCCCAGTTGGCAAGAGACTGCAGCACGTCTTGACTTGCCGTGTCCTTTCCGCCGAGAAACCAGACATTCGTGATTCCCAGCGTGGCGAGTGCCCTTCGCGCCTCTATTTCGCGGATGGCCCCAAGCGCCGCCGCTTGTTCACTGCTGGCTTCGTTAGCCCCGCTGCTTCCATGCGTTCCGAATGCCACCGCTACGCGTTTGCCTTCATCGAGCGCCCGCGCAAGGTAAGGCGTGGCCGCGCCTTCGTCGTCCGGATGCGCGACGACCAGCAGGATATCCGCTTTGTACCGCTCGTCCGGTACGGGCAGGGGCTTCGCCTCTTGCGCGCCGCCATGGAGCGGAGCCAAGAGCATGGTAAGCACAAGCGTTGCAAGTGCCTTCAGGAATTGGTCTCGAAAATCTTTGGAAAATAAAGCCTGCAGAATCAACATTCGCATAAGAGAAAGAGTGTACCCTGCGCTCGGATGACAGCGAAATCGCAGCGGCAACGCCTAGGTCGAATCGCCCGACGTGACATACGAACGCGCAGCCGATACTCTACCGATGAGGGCAATACGCAGTGGACATCGTCAAGGTCTCAGCCAAATTCCAGGTCGTCATTCCCAAGAAAGTTCGGGAGCACCTACAACTTAAGCCTGGCACCGCGTTGCATGTCTAC
>CATPAM010000495.1 GCA_955651735.1 Candidatus Acidiferrales bacterium
CGATCTGAAAATGTTGCCGAACGATTTGATCGAGCCCGTCTTCGCCGCCACCGTGCAAGCCACAGAAGAAGCCGTAATCAATGCCATGGTCGCCGCCGAAACCATGACCGGCATCGAAAATCACAAAGTAATCGCCCTACCGCACGACCGCCTCCGGGCCGTCCTAAAAAAATACAATCGCCTAAATCAGTAATGTGGAATTTGAGATGTAAGGTAGAAACTCTGTCATCCTGAGGGCATCCGACGAGGATGCCCGAAGGACCTCACGTTAAACCGTCTGCAAACACATTCACAACCAACTCTAAGTGATTGGCACGGCCGTCTTCCTCGGCGGATTGAAAAACGGCATCGCCACTACCTTCGCCGAAACCGTCTGCCGCACCGCCTCCACCGTCATCTCCATCGCCAGCGTCGTCCCCACCGCCGACTGCTCGCGCTTCACGCACGCCAGCGCAATCATCTTCTTCAACGTCGGCGACCACGTCGTCGACGTCGCTTTCCCCACCTGCTTCCCCGCGCGATATACCGGCACCGCCACGCGTGACGCCATGCTCGGCACCTGTGGCGCCATCTCCATCTGCTCGTACAGCGCTTCGATTTCGTTCCAATCAATCTCTAGCCCGACCAGGGCCCGCTCCGCACCCTTTTTCGCTTCCGCCGCCAGCGCCTCGCGCCCCACAAAATTATCTTTCTTCAAATCTACCAATTTCCCCAGCCCAATCTCCGACGGCGAATATTTCTGCGAATCAATCAGCGCCTTCTTGCTCGACGTGTAATCCACCTCAATCAAAATCAGCCCCGCCTCGATCCGCGCCACGTCCAGCGCTATCATCCCCGCCGGATGAATATCGAAAACTTCGCCCGCACTCATCACCTTGTCCCAAACCCGCAGTGCATCCTTCCACGGCATCCAAATCTCAAATCCCAAATCTCCCGTGTACCCCGTACGCGAAATATCCACCGGCACGCCCGCAATCTTCCCCCGCGTCACACGAAAATACTTCAGGTTCGCAATGTTCGCGTCCGTCACCGCGCGCAACACCTTCCCCGCCGTCGGTCCCTGCAGTGCCAGCGCCGCCACCTGTTCCGAAATATCCTCGATCTTCACGTCCAGCCCCAGTGCGTTCTGCTGAAACCATCGCAAGCTCGGATCCGCCGCCGTCCAGCGATATTCATTCTCGCCCAGCCGCGTGATCGTCCCGTCGTCAATCACTTTTCCCTGGGGATCGCACCAGCAACAATAAATCACCTGGTCCACCGCAACTTTGTTGATGTCCCGTGCGATCACTCGATTCACCAGCTTGGTCGAATCCCGCCCGGTCACCCGATACTTGAACAGTGGCGAAATATCAATCAGCGCCGCCGAATTCCGTATCGCGTTGTACTCATGCTCGTGGTGCATCTCATACGCGCTCACTGTGTAGTAGCCCGACCACTCGCGATAACTCAAACTCTCGCAAAGCGCCTTCGTCCGCTCATGAAACGCAGTCCCAACCGGCACGTGATCTCCTTCACTCCTAGCGACCGAAATTATAGGTGCGAACAGAAACAGCGGCAAGGCGACTTGTGCCGCACTCCCGCTGCCAGTAAAATGACAAATCTCGCTTCGCGCGTTTTTCGAATCATCTCGCAACAATAGCGGAGTTTCACTGCATGCCTCAGCATTACGACGCAATCGTTATCGGCGGCGGCCACAACGGCCTGGTCAACGCCGCCTACCTTGCCAAAGCCGGCAAAAAAGTTCTCGTCCTCGAACGCCGCCATGTTCTCGGCGGCGCCGCCGTCACCGAAGAGATCATCCCCGGTTTTCTCTTCTCCGAATGCTCCTATGTAGTCTCGCTCCTCCGCCCCGAAATTATTCGCGAACTCGATCTCCCGCGCCACGGCCTCGAAATTCTCCCGCTCGACGGCACCTTTACACCCATGCCCAGCGGCGATTACCTTTGGCGCATGAACGATCACGCTCGCACGCAGCGCGAAATTCGCCGCCACTCCCGCGTCGACGCCGAAGCCTACGACGAATTCTCCAAGATGATGACCCCCATGTGCCGCTTCGTGAAGCCCATCCTCTCCATGATCCCGCCCGATCCCACCACCCTCAACCCCAAAGATCTCCACCGCCTCTATTTTCTCGGCCAGCGTTTTCGCGAGCTCTCTTCCGACGAGCGCTACACCCTCATCCAGCTCATGACCATGAGCGCCGCCGATTTCCTCGACCAATGGTTCGAGACCGACGTTCTCAAAGCCACCATGTCCGCCTCCGGCATCATCGGCACCTTCCTCGGCATCCGTTCTCCCGGTACCGCCTACGTTCTTCTGCACCACTACATGGGCGAAATAGACGGTGCTTTCCGCTCGTGGGGCTTCAGCCGTGGCGGCACCGGCGCGATCAGCAACGCCATCGCCGCAGCCGCCCGCGAACTCAGTGTGGAAATCCGCACGCAGGCCTCAGTGGAAAGAATCCTCGTAAAAAATGGCCGCACCACCGGCGTAGCCCTCAAGTCCGGCGAAGAAATTTCCGCCAGCGTCGTCTCCTCCAGCGTCGACCCCCATCTCACCTTCGAAAAATTTCTCGAGCCCAGCGAACTCCCCGCCGACTTTCTCGAGAGCGTCCGCCGCTACAAATTCCGCGGCTCCTCCGGCAAAGTCAATCTCGCGCTCGACGCACTCCCCGACTTCAAGTCCATGCCCGGCCAGGGCGCGCATCTTCGCGGCGCAATTTCCATCTCCCCCAGCATCGAGTACATGGAACGCGCCTACGACGACGCCAAGTACGGCCGCTACTCCCGCAAGCCCTACATCGACATGGTCATTCCCAGCCTCACCGACCCCAGCGTCGCGCCTCCCGGCAAGCACGTGCTCTCCTGCTTCGTGCAGTACGCGCCCTACAAACTGGCGAAAGGCACCTGGGATGATCAGAAAGAAGCCTTCAGCGACACCGTCATCAATACCATTGCCGAGCACGCCCCCAACATAAAAAAAATAATCATCGGCCGCCAGGTTCTCACTCCCCTCGACCTCGAACGCGAATTCGGCCTCACGCAAGGCAATATTTTCCAGGGCGAACTCTCCCTCGAGCAGCTCTTCTTTCTCCGCCCCGTCCCCGGTTGGGCCTACTACCGCACGCCCATCGACAACCTCTATATGTGCGGTTCCGCCACGCATCCCGGCGGCGGCATCATGGGCGCTCCCGGCCGCATCGCCAGCCAGGTCATCCTCAAAGATTGGAGCAAAGGTTTCAAGAAATCCGCGCGTTCGAACTCCTCAAAGTCTTCTTCCGTGCCTCACACTTCGCCGCCCACTGCTGTCGCTGACCCGCAGGCCGCCTCGGTCGAGAAAAACTGACTATGCCCATCGGACAGCGCGTAATCTTCATCGGCGGCGGCCACAACGCTCTCGTCAGCGCCTTCTATCTCGCCAAGGGCGGCTTCAAGCCTTTGATCCTCGAGCGCCGCGAATTCGTTGGTGGCGGCGCCATCACCGAAGAATTTCATCCCGGCTTCCGCGCCTCCACGCTGGCCCACAACGTCGGTCCGCTTCGCGCCGATGTCGCCGCGGACATGCAGCTCGAAAAATACGAATGCTACATGATGCATCCCAATCCTCGCCTCTTCGCGCCCGCTCCCGACGGCAAAGCGCTCCTCTTCTACAACGACCACACCAAAACCGCCAGCGGCATCGCGCAATTCTCCGTCAAAGACGCCGCGAAATATATTGAGTTCGCCGAAACGCTCGAGAATCTTTTCCCGGTTCTGAATCAGCTCCTCTCCATCACGCCGCCCTCCATCGACTCTCCTTCTCCAGAAGATCTGTGGAACCTTCTCAAGGCCGGCCGCGGTATCCGCAGCCTCGGCAAAAAAGGCATGTTCGATCTCGTGCGCTGGGGCCCCATGGCCGTCGCCGATTTCGTCGCCGAGTTCTTCGACAACGAACTCCTCCGCGCCGTCATCGCCGCCCGGGGCATTTTCGGCACCGCGCTCGGCCCGTGGTCCGCGGGTTCCACCGCCGTTCTGCTTCTTCGCGCCGCCGCAGACCCGCATCCCGTCGGCTCCGCTGCGTTTCCCCACGGGGGTCTCGGATCTTTCACTCGCGCCCTCGCGGAATCCGCACGCCAAGCCGGCGCCGAAATCCGCACCGACGCCGAAGTTCGCCACGTGCGTGTCAAAGAAGGCGCCGTCACCAGCCTTATCCTCGCCAACGGCGAAGAAATCTCCGCCAACGCTGTAGTCTCCGGCCTCGATCCCAAGCGCACTTTCTTCCATCTTCTCGATCCGTCGCAGCTCGATCCCACTTTCGCCCAACGCATCAAAAATTTTCGTTCGAACGTCACCGTAGCCAAAGTACATCTGGCCCTCAACGATCTCCCGTCCTTCCCCGCGCTCACCGACGCCGTCGCCTCCGACGGCTTCCTTAAAGCGCTCTCCGGCCGTATCCACATCGGCCCCGAAATCGATTATCTCGAGCGCGCCTTCGATGCCTCCAAGTACGGCGAATTTTCCCCCGCCCCCTATCTCGACGTCACCATTCCCACGCTCCTCGATCCGACCCTCGCCCCCGAAGGCAAGCACGTCCTCTCCGCCTACGTACAATTCGCCCCATTTCAATTGAAAGAAGGGAATTGGGACGACCGTCGCAAGCAATTAGGCGAAGCGGTAGTGAAAACACTCGCGACCTACGCGCCCAATCTCCCCGGCCTGATCGAAGCCGTCCAAGTCATAACGCCGCAGGATCTCGAAACCGCCTACGGTTTCACCGGCGGCCACATCTTCCACGGCGAGCTAGCGCTCGACCAACTCTTCACCATGCGCCCAGTCCTAGATTGGGCTCGCTACAGAACTCCCATCCGCAACCTCTTCCTCTGCGGCTCCGCCACCCACCCCGGCAACGGCCTGACCGGCGCCTCTGGCGCCAACGCCGCCCGCGAAATAATCCACGCCCTCCGATGACCCCATATTGCGAACGCATGTTAATGCGCGGTGTCATCCTGAGCGCATCCGACGAGGATGCGCGAAGGACCTCAACGCAAATCACGAGCACAATGTCATGACAAAGGCGCCCACCATCGATCGCAAAAAACTGAAAGATCTCAGCTACCGTGAAGAGCATCGCTTCATGGTGGACCATCCCAGGTCTGCAGCTCTATATCGCTCGGCGCAGGATTCTTTACTCGGCGGCGTCCCCATGAACTGGATGAAAAAATGGGCCGGTGCTTTCCCCATCTTCCTCAAATCCGCCAAAGGCGCGCATTTCACCGACGTCGACAATCGCGACTATATCGACCTTTGCCTCGGCGACACCGGCGCCATGACCGGCCACTCCCCGGACGTTGTCGCCGAAGCCGTCGCCCGCCGCGTCCGCGAAGGCATTACGCTCATGCTTCCTACCGAGGATTCCCTCTGGGTCGGCGAAAACCTAAAGCGCCGCTTCGGCCTCCCCTATTGGCAATTCACCCTCACCGCCACCGATGCTAACCGCTTCGCCATCCGCATCGCCCGTGAAATCACCCAGCGCCCAAAGATTTTGGTCTTCCACTATTGCTACCACGGCACGGTAGACGAAACTTTCGTCTCGCTGCACGATGGCAAAGTCGGTCACCGCCGCGGCAACATCGGTCCACCCGTAAATCCCGCCGAAACCACGCGCGTAGTTGAGTTCAATGATCCCCA
>CATPAM010000496.1 GCA_955651735.1 Candidatus Acidiferrales bacterium
CTGCTTCGCGCTCGATGGAATTCAGCCGCTCGACGGTGTGCCGCATGATGTCGATCAGGCGCTTCTTCTCCTGCTCTTTGAAGTCGATGGAACGCACCAATCTCGACATTGCGACGCGCGTTCGCGCCACCTGTCCCCGGGCCGCCAGATATGTGCGCTTATGGGACCTTGGGGTGTTCTCCAGTCGGGTTGCCTGCTTGAGCCCCACAGCGTAGAGCTTCTCAACTTTGTCGATGACCCGGAGCGTGCCGCGGGTCCGGTCCTCAAGAACCTCGGCAGTTAGCTCTTCTTCGTCGAACTTTACGATTTCCTTGATCCGCCGGGTGCCATTGCGCAGTCCTGCACCAATGGCCATTAGCTCTTTCAAGACGATCGGAGAGCGTGAAATGGTCTTGAGCACGAGGAGCTGACCGCGCTCGATACGCTTGGCGATGGCTACCTCGCGCTCGCGCGTCAAGAGTGACACTACGCCCATTTCCCGGAGATACATGCGGACGGGATCGTTGGAGCTGTCCGACGGGCGCGGCGCCAGATACACATCAGCTTCTTCGCTGCGTGCAGGCTCGTCGCGACTGATTTCGATGTGCTCCGGGACAGCGAGGGCCGGATTTGCCGCCTTCGCTGCTGCCACATCTTCGTAGATTTCGATACTTTCGCGCTCGAAAGTGGAGAACAGCTTATCGAGCACTTCCGTGGCGTGTTCCTCGACGGGAAGAAGCTCAATCACCTCGTCATGAAGGAGATACCCGCGTTCTTTGCCTAGATTGACGAGATTGCGGACCTGCTCATCTTTTTCCTGTATTGCAAGCGACAAAGATTCCCCCAAAGAGCAACTCCAAAGTTGGCCGAGCGTTCCTCAAAACCGTACCATCACGGAGCGAATACTTGAACGTCGTTTCGTAGAGAGGAAAGGACGAAGTACGGATGGCAGCCGTGAAAACCGGATTTCACGCCGCGCTGTAGTTGAACTCTGGCTGTCCCGATCCCCTCGGGCGTTACGGTGCGTCTTGTCTCAGCAGCAAGTGTATTGTAACAGTTTCGCGTCGTAAGCTGTCCAAAATAGCAGCAAAAGAGCGCCGCCAAGCGCCAAGCATGGCGGCGTAGTCTCCGTCGGGAAGCCGTACCCTCGACGAGAGGTTACCCCTCCATTTGTGCTTGCAGGACTTCTCCTGGAAGCGGCACCATTCGGGGCGCCGGCGCGGAGGAGACGGAAGCCATTGCGTCCCGAATCCGGTCCTTGCGTTCCGGCCGATCACCCACTAGAGCCAGCCTCTCCATCCGCGTGCCGAGCGTACGCTCCAACTGGAACAATTCGGAGCGCTGATCTCGCGTGAATAGAGTGGAAGCGACACCGTGCTCGCCGGCGCGCCCGGTGCGGCCAACGCGATGGATAAAGTTTTCGGGTACTTCCGGCAAATCGTAGTTGATGACATGGGCGATGTCCTGCACGTGGATTCCACGCGAAGCAAGGTCCGTGGCCACCAAAACGCGGTAACGCCCCTGTTGAAAGCCGGCCAAAGCGCTGGTGCGCTGCGATTGCGAGCGGTCGCCGTGAATCATCGCGGCATGGATGCCCTCGCGGTTCAGGTTTTTGGCGATTCGCTCGGTGCCGCGCTTGGTGCGCGAGAAAACCAGGCATCGGCCACTCTCTTTAGTAAGCAGGTGGCGTAGCGCGTCCTGTTTACCATCAACGGTCACTTCGTACGCTTGAAGGCGCACATTTTCGGATGGCTTCAGTGTTGAACCGAATGCGAGACGCACGGGGTTTCTTGTGTAGTCCTTCACGAGGTTGGCCATGGTACCTTCCATCGTCGCGGAAAAGCACAGCGTCTGGCGCTCTTGGGGCAGTATCGCGGCTATCCTGCGAATCGCCGGAAGGAATCCCATGTCCAGCATGCGGTCCGCTTCGTCCAGCACAAGGATTTGCAGCTCGCGGAAATGAATCAGCCTGCGGTCGAGGAAGTCTTCCAGGCGTCCGGGAGTGGCCACGACCAGGCCAGGCCCTTTGCGAATGACGTGTAATTGGTGAGCTTCGGATAAGCCGCCCACCACAAGGGCGGCGGGTGAGAGTTGTTTGCCGCGCAAGGCGTTGTACTGATCCACGACTTGCATGGCGAGCTCGCGGGTAGGAACAAGCACGAGCGCGGCAATTCCTGGCGCAGTGCGCCGGAGTAGCTTCTCTAGCACCGGAATGAGGAACGCGAGGGTCTTGCCCGTGCCGGTTTGCGCCGTCGCGAGCACATCTTTACCTTCCAGGGCATGCGGGATTGCCGCCGCCTGGACCGGAGTCGGTGTCGAAAAATGAGCAGACGACAGCCGCTCCTTCACATAAGTAGAAATCGGAAGTTCTGAAAAATTTTGCATTTAGCTTTCTTGCTGGCGCAATCGCAGCGGGCACACGGGATTCCGGGCGAACATGGCGATTCAATAGCCAGTCTTCTTTTGAATTACGCTGAAAACATACGGAGGAGACTGAGGGCGGGGTTTCTCAGATCAAGCATCGAACCAGAGGGACCGCACAACACAACCGCGGTATTAAGCGCAAAGAGAGTATACCACAGATTACAGGAAAGCGCTCGCTAAAAGGTGAATGTTCATGAACTGAGCAAATAATCGCAGCTTTAAGATCTGCTTCTCTCGCGGGGAGCGATCTTGTTTTTTGCCCAGCGCTGGACCGCCCGCTTTCTGGAATCGAGCTGCATCTGTCTCGCAGCGTTATCCGGATCCCGGCGTTTGTTTGTCGCGGCGCTGGAATCCTGGTGAAAATGGAGTGGGTCTCTTAGATTTTGCAATTCCCGATAATAATAGAGTGGCGTCGGGTGCTTTCCCTTGAAGCGGAGCCTTTTTAGAAATTCGACTTCCTCTTC
>CATPAM010000497.1 GCA_955651735.1 Candidatus Acidiferrales bacterium
ACGCCGTTCATGCGGCGCGCGACGAGCGCAGCTGAATGCCGTGGCTGACGTCGCATTGCTCACGTTACGCGAAGCCGCCGCACGGCTCCGTGTATCAACTCGAACCTTGGAGCGCGAAGCGCGCGACGGCGAAGCTGGCGAAGGAACCTGCGGCGGCATGCGCCATGGATGCGAGGCTCCAGAAGGCCATGGCCAGCGCGTAACCCACGCGCGTGCCGAGCCGATCGATGAGGCGGCCGACGAGCAACATGCCGGCCGCATAGGCGGCTTGAAAATAAGAAACCAGGTGGCCGTACTGGATGTCGTTCCAGCCGAAGTCGTGTTGCAGCGTGGTCTTCAGAACGCCGAGCAACTGGCGATCGATATAATTTTTCGTGACGCCGAAAAGAAGGAGCGCGCAGATCACCCAGCGGAAATAGCCCACGCGGGCCGAAGCTGGCGCGCGTGCTAGCTCCCCCGCTTGCGCCGAATTGAGATTCGCGGAGGCGGCCGGGGCGCTGGGTGGAGCGATGGGGCGCGCAGGATCCATTATGCGGATGAGGCTACTTCTGACGGCCGGCTTCGAGCCCTGTCGAGCCTTGATTGAAGCCGGGCTGCACGTTGACGACTCCGAACTGGCGGTCTTCGACTTCGCGATGCGCAGCCATGGCCCACAGGAAACAGATGCGATGGCCGGGAACGGAAACGTTGGGA
The DNA here is from genome assembly GCA_955651735.1 of Candidatus Acidiferrales bacterium. GTDB lineage: Bacteria > Acidobacteriota > Terriglobia > Acidiferrales > UBA7541 > Acidiferrum. The sequence goes on from CATPAM010000497.1 coordinate 694, forward strand.
TGATAGCCGTTGGGGATGAGTACGGCGTCGCCATCGCGGACGACGGTGACGAGCTCGGGATTTTGCGTGTCGCTGTAGACGAGCTGAATGCCGTAGGCGGGTTCGGGCATGTCGAAGTAGACGTAAATCTCTTCGAGCATGGCGGCATGCTCGTGCGGCGGCCAACTGGTCCAGTTGCCGGGATCGGCCTGGGTGATGCCGGCGATGAGGCGACCGGCCTGGATATTTTTGGCGAGGAGCATTTGTAGGTGGCGGGTGCACCCAGGGCTACCAGTGGTGAATTGCAAGCCGGGGTCTTTGGCGATTTCCGAAGAGCGCACGATTTGCAGCGGGTAGCGGTTGGCTACGTCGCAGGAGAATTCGGCGAGATCGGCGGAAGTTTTCGTAGAACTTTTCACGGTGGAATCGCGGGGGATATACATGGCGTCGCGCTGCGCGAGAGGGATCTCTTTGCCGTCGACGGAGACGGTAGCTTCGCCGGAAAGGCAGATAAGGCCGGTTTCGCGGTCGCCGTTGGAAAAAGATTCGCCGGGCTTGGCGGAGTTTAGGACGATGCGGCTGTAAGCAAGATGACGCATGGAGCTGTTGGCGGGCGTGACGCAAACGCGGCGGCCGGCGTGGGCGTTGGTCTTGCGGAAGATATTTTTCTCGGCGGTGGCTAAGACAGGGGCACTCATTCAAAACTCCTCTGCGTTTTCCTCGCTGACTATAGAAATGCGCTGGCGATCTGTCAAACCTGAAAATCTGAAACAAAGATTGAGCCAGACTGCCGAGGCTACCAACTGTGCATTGTCCCGTCGAGCTTGCGATTGATCGGCAGGTACGCGCGGCGGTACGGATAGTTGGATGCGAGCCGCTCGTCGATGTCCACGCCGAGGCCGGGAGCGTCGCCGGGGTGCATCATTCCGTCGGCGAAGGTGTAGGAGTGCGGCAAGACGCGATCGGTTTCGGCGGAGTGGTGCATGTATTCCTGAATGCCGAAATTGTGAACGCTGAGATCGAAATGCAGAGCGGCGGCCATGCAGACGGGGCTCATGTCAGTGGCGCCGTGACAGCCGGTGCGGACCTGGTATATTTCGGCGAGGCTGGCAATTTTTCGCAGATGGGAAATTCCGCCGGCGTGTACGACGGCGGTGCGGATGTAATCGATGAGCTGCTCCTGAATGAGCTGCTGACAATCAAAAATAGAGTTGAAAACTTCGCCAACGGCGAGCGGCGTGGTAGTGTGCCGGCGAATCAGACGAAAACTTTCTTGCAGCTCGGCGGGGACGGGATCTTCGAGCCAGAAGAGATGGTAAGGCTCGAGCTCTTTGCCTAGGCGGGCGGCTTCGATGGGTGTGAGGCGGTGATGCGCGTCATGGAGCAGATGGAGGTCGGAGCCGAATTCCTTGCGCAGGCGTTCGAACAGGCGGGGGACGAAATTGAGATAGAGCTCGGAGCTCCACAGATCTTCTACGGGCGCGTCTTTTTCGGCGGGCTCGTAAAACATTTTACCGCGGCCGACGCCGTAGGTGCTGGCGAGGCCGGGGATGCCGCTTTGCGCGCGAATGGCTTTGTAGCCGAGCTTGGCGTAGGCGGCGACGGCGGCGACGGTGTCGTCGATGTCCTTGCCGCTGGCGTGGCCGTAGACGAGGACGGCGTCGCGGGAAGCGCCGCCAAGCAACTGGTAGACGGGAACGTTGAGGGATTTGCCCTTGATGTCCCAGAGTGCGGTGTCGACCGCGGAGATGGAGGCCATGGTAACGGGGCCGCGGCGCCAGTACGCGCCTTTGTAAAGGTACTGCCAGAGATCTTCGATGCGGCGCGCGTCACGGCCGATGAGAAGCGGAATGACATGATCGGAGAGATAGCTGGCGACGGCGAGCTCGCGGCCGTTGAGCGTGGCGTCACCGAGGCCGTGGATGCCGTCTTCGGTGGTGATTTTCAGCGTGACGAAGTTGCGGCCTGGGCTGCAGATGATTACTTTGGCGTCGGTGATGCGCATCGCGGATAAATCCTCTATCGAAATTTTCGGTGTCAGGCTAGCTCAAACATTGTTGCGCGGGCGTTCGCGGCGCACAAAATCAGTATCCTGCAACGGTTCGGACTCACACTCGATGGCCATGGTGGTGACCGGATGATCGGGCGGTTCGGCGGGCAAG
>CATPAM010000498.1 GCA_955651735.1 Candidatus Acidiferrales bacterium
ACCGAATCTCGCTCAGTCTCGCCGCGGTGAACACATCGGTGACGGTGAAAGACAGGGAGACGCTGGTGGACCCGCACCGGACGGGGAGCGTAAATCGCATTGGGTCGGAAACGCTCGAAACTAGGCCTAGTGCCCTGCCGGGGCGCTCGCTGGTCGACCTGGTGAATTCACAGCCGGGCTGGCTTTACGAAGGAAATGCAGTGTTACATCCGCGCGGCTCTGAGTACGACACGCAATTTGTAGTCGACGGCGTACCGCTTACGGACAACCGCTCGCCGAGCTTCGGCACAGAGATTGAGGCGGACGATGTGCAGTCGCTGAGCATCTACACAGCGAACATTCCCGCGGAATATGGCCGGAAGCTGGGCGGAGTGGTCGAGGTGGTAACGGCCAAAGATCCGCGGCTGGGCTTTCATGGCAAAGCAGTGCTGGCTGGCGGAACTTTTGCTACGGGTGATGCCTATCTGCTGGGACAGTACGCGAGGCCGAAGGACGCATTGAGCTTCACGGTGGACGGCGCACGAACGGATCGATTCCTGAACCCGCCGGTGGTGCAAAACTATTCTAATAGCGCGACGACCAGTGACTTCTCGATGCGCTATGAGCGGGATTTCAGCGAGCGCCACCGGCTGGGGCTGATTGTGCGGCACGGACTCTCAAGATTTGACGTGCCGAACGAACAACTGCAAGAAGCAGCGGGCCAACGGCAAGATCGCGCCAATTTCGAGACCATGGGGATTCTATCGTACCAGCACATTTTTACTCCGAATGTTCTGGGTGACCTGCGGGTGATGGTGCGGGACGACTCGGACACGCTTACGTCGAATCCATTTTCGACGCCTATCATCGCATTCCAGGATCGCGGTTTCCGCGAAGAGTATTTCAAGGGCAGCGTCTCAGCGCATCATGGCAGGCACGAGTGGAAGGCAGGCGTCGAGGCGGACCTCACGGCGATTCACGAGAATTTTAGTGACGTGGTCACGAATGCGGCGCAATTCGCACCCGGGACACCGGGCAGTTTCCGGTTCGCGGGCAATGGGCAAGATTTGGAGCAATCGGGCTTTGCGCAGGATTTCATTCGGCTGGGGAAATGGACCGCGAGCGCCGGGCTGCGCTGGGATCATTATCAGTTGCTGGTCAATCAGAACGCAGTGAGCCCGCGACTGGGTATTGCGAGATATGTGCCCGCCGCGGATTTGGTGCTGCACGCGTCGTATGACCGGGTGTTTCAGACGCCAGCATTCGAAAATATTTTGTTGTCCAGCTCAGCAGCAGTGGTCGCGCTCAACCCAAATGTGCTGCGGCTTGCGGTGCAACCTTCGCGGGGAAATTATTATGAAGCCGGACTCACGAAGGGAATTGCGGGACATGTAAAGGTCGACCTCAATTATTTTCGCCGGAATGCGGGGAATTTTGCGGACGACGATCAACTGCTTAATACCGGGGTCAGTTTTCCGATCGCGTTTCGCAAGTCTTCGATTTATGGGGCGGAGGCGAAGATGGAGATTCCGCATCTCGGAAACCTTAGCGGTCTGGTGAGCTATTCCTACATGGTGGGGTCAACGTACTTGCCCGTGACGGGAGGACTCTTCCTCGGTGACGATGCCGCGAATGCGCTGAGTAAGGCCGGCGGGCGTTTTTGGGACACGCAGGATCAACGCAACACGGCGCGGACGCGTTTTCGATATGTGCTTACCTCGCGGCTGTGGGCGGCACTTGGCGTGGAATACGGAAGCGGGCTGCCTGTGGCGTTCGAGGGAACCGAGCAGCAAGCGGTGGCGCAATACGGCGCGCAAATCGTGGAGCGCGTTAACTTCGCGCGGAACCGTGTAAAGCCGTCGTTTTCGTTGGATGCGTCCTTGGGAGCAGAGGTGTGGAAGCGTGACATGGTTCAAGTTCGGCTGCAGGCGGACGCGGCGAACCTCACCAATCGGCTCAACGTGATTGATTTTGCCGGCTTGTTCTCAGGCAATGCCGTTGCGCCTCCGAGGTCTTTCGCTGTTCGGCTGGAAACGTCCTTCTGACATCCAGACTTCACAGAATTCTTACGAACATCTCACCGTTTAATAAGGGTTGGGGCGCTATGTTTCTGAGTTGCGACTGACGCTTTCGGAGGAGTCTTCGTGGCCGATGTGGTTTTTGTGCTTGTGACGTCGGCGTTCTTTGCCGCCGCGATTGCCTACCTTCGCGGATGCGAAAGGCTCAGGTGAGGCGCGCCTATGTTTGAGAACGTTTTACTCATAATCGTCTGCATCCTGCTGTTGGGCTACCTGCTTACGGCTCTGCTCAAGCCCGAGAAGTTCTGACCCATGACTGCAAACGGCTGGCTGCAAATCGGATTGTTTCTGTTCGTGGTTTTCGCGCTGACCAAGCCCCTTGGGGTGTTCATGGCCAAGGTGTTCAACCGCGAAAAGACGTTTCTTGACTTTGCGCTGAGGCCTATCGAGCGACTGATTTATCGCGCAACTGGAGTGCGCGAAGAACGCGAGATGGCGTGGACGGAATACGGCACAGCCATGCTGCTGTTCAGCGCAGTCTCGATGCTGGTGCTGTACTTGATGGAGCGGACGCAGCACTGGCTGGTGTTCAACCCGCAGAAGCTGGCAAATGTGGCGCCTGACCTGGCCTGGAATACGGCAGCTTCGTTCACGACCAATACCAACTGGCAAGCGTACACGCCGGAAACGACGATGAGCTATTTGACGCAGATGGCCGGGCTGGCGTACCACAACTTCGCCTCCGCCGCTGTGGGGATCGCGCTGGCGATTGCAATTATCCGGGGAGTGGCGCGCTGCGAGTCGAAGACGATCGGCAACTTTTGGGTGGACCTGACACGCTGCCTGCTGTGGGTGCTGCTGCCGGCGTGCATCGTAATTTCGCTGCTGCTGGTGTCGCAGGGCGTGGTGCAAAACTTGAAGCCTTACGCCACGGCGCAACTTATCGAACCGCAAAGTGTACAGACGACAGGCGCGGACGGCAAGACTGTGACGCAGAGCATCACCCAGCAAGTAATCGCCCTCGGCCCGACAGCTTCGCAGGAAGCAATAAAGATGTTTGGTACGAACGGGGGCGGCTTCTTTAACGCCAACAGCTCTCACCCCTACGAGAATCCAACGCCATTTTCCAATTTTCTCCAGATTGTGCTGATCTTCGCGATTCCCTCCGGGCTGACCTACACGCTGGGCCGGATGACGGGATCACAGCGCCATGGATGGGCAGTGTGGGCCGCCATGGGGGTTTTGTTTCTGGTCGGCGCGACGGTGGCGTACTGGGCGGAAGCTCGAGGGAATCCGCAGCTAACAAGTGTTGACCAGGCGCCGAGCGCGCTGCAATCCGGCGGAAACATGGAAGGCAAAGAGGTGCGCTTCGGGATTGCGAACTCGGCGCTCTTTGCGACCGTGACCACGGACGCGAGCTGCGGAGCCGTCAACAGCATGCATGATTCGTTCACCCCGCTAGGAGGAATGGTTCCGCTGCTGAACATCATGTTCGGCGAAGTCATTTTTGGCGGAGTGGGCTCAGGACTGTACGGAATGCTGGTGTTTGTCATTCTCGCCGTTTTCATCGCGGGCCTGATGGTGGGAAGAACGCCCGAATATCTCGGGAAGAAGATTGAAGCCTATGACGTGAAGTTGGCCATGCTGTCGATACTGATCTCGTCGCTTACGATCCTGGTTTTTTCC
>CATPAM010000499.1 GCA_955651735.1 Candidatus Acidiferrales bacterium
AATCAATCTCGGCGGGCGGACGCTGGAAATCATCGCCACTCCTGGCCATACTCCCGATGCCATCTGTTTGCTGGATCGCGCGAATGGGCTGCTCTTCACCGGAGACACTTACTATCCGGCGCCGATTTGGCTATTTCGGCCGGAGACTGATCTGGATGCTTACGTGGCGTCGGTGAAGCGCATGGCGGCGATTGCGCCAGAACTGAAACTGGTGCTGGGCGCGCACAATATTCCGGTGGCTTCGCCGTCCGTGCTCTCGAGACTGGTGGCCGCGATCGAAGCAGTACGGGCGGGAAAGGGCACGAGCAAACCCGAAGGCACGGGGCGGGAGATTCGCAGCATCGACGGATTTTCGTTTCTTATGCGGGCGCGGTAGGCTTGGCATCGAGACTAAGATAAAGATTCCGGCTGGTGGCTGGAAATTCCTGATGCGCCTGCTGCTCCACGCGACTCGCTGCGCCGCCGCTCTCCTGATGGTCTGCAACGTGCCTGCGCTCGCGCGCGACAAGACCGTCTGGAGCTATGAAGGCGGGCTGTTCGTGATCACTAACGGGGCGATTGCCAGCGGCCCTTGCTTTCGCCTGGCCGGGCGGGTGACGGCTGGAGATTTTTTCGATCATCTGAAGCGCTTTGACAAAGAGAGCGGAACGATTTTTCGGAGGGGCACGGAGACGGTCGAGAATTTTCCGGACCGGCTCACGCTGACGTTTCTGGTGCACGATCACTACGACCTGACCTGCCCGCCGCGCGAGGAAAATCCGGACGCGCCCAAGTACCTGACACGCGCGATGATGAGCTCGCTGCACCTTTATCTGTATTGGAAGCGCGGGGTGGAGCTGCGGCCGGTGGAAAACGTGGAGAGAACATTTTTCGCGGTGAGAGAGCTGATTCCGAAAGCGGCCGCGCAAGCGCACGGTTTGCCGGAAAAGTTGGAATGGACTTACGAATACATTGTGCCGAGCGCGGGCGTTCCGCTGACGGATAGCCTGGTGCTCATTCTTCGCGACGAAGAGAATCGCATGGTCGCGCGCGTGGCTGCCCGCCTGTAGCCTGCCAGCAGGTCCGGCTTTCTCCTTGACATTCTACCTATGCCGGCGTACAGACGTGTAGGGTCTCTAGGAGAAGGCGCGTGGCGGTCGACCGATCGGATTTGCTGCAGGGCACGCTGGACATGCTGATCCTGAAAATCGTGGCGCTGGGTCCGGTGCATGGGTACGGGATTTCGCAACGCATCCAGCAAGTTTCGCGCGAAGTCCTGCAGGTTCAGCAGGGCTCGCTTTATCCCGCGCTGCATCGGCTGGAGAAACGCGGCTGGCTGCAAGCGACCTGGGGCGAATCGGAGAGCGGCCGGCAAGCCAAGTTTTACCGCCTGTCCGCGAAGGGTCGAAAGCAGCTTCTGCTTGAGGAATCGCAGTGGAACCGGCTTGCGGAAGCGATCGCGCTCATCCTTCGTACTGCTTCCTAGGGCGCACCGCTTCGTAGGAGTTCACGATGACCTGGTGGTGGAAATCTCTGTTTCGCAAACGCGTCCTTGATGCGCAACTGACTTCGGAAGTTCGTTTTCATGTCGACGAGTTGACCGACGCCAACATTGCGGCGGGGATGTCCCCGGAGGAAGCGCGCCGGAGAGCGGTGCTGGAGTTCGGCGGCGGCGAACAGATCAAGGAAGAGCTGCGCGACGTACATCGCGTGCGAGTGATTGAAGGCGCGATAGCAAACTTGAAATCGGCGTTCCGATTCATTCGCAAATCGCCGTCGTTCTCCGCCGTGATCATCGTGACTTTGGCGCTGGGCATCGGCGCAAACAGCGCGGTGTTCTCGGCGATTGATGCGATTCTCCTGCGCCCATTGCCATTCCCCGACGGCGACCAACTGATGGAAATTTCTCAGCTCCATCTCAGGCAAAGCAGTCCTCAGACTCGCACCGCGCCGATTCGTCTCGAAGAGTGGAACCGGATGAACTCCGCCTTCCAGATGATTAGCGGTTACTACACCGAGGACGGGTCTGAAACTTCGGGCGTTCTTCCCGAAAAAGTAGCGCAAGCGTTTGTGGCGCCTAGATTCCTGCAAGTATTGGGGGTATCGCCAGCGCTGGGGCGCGATTTCAGTGCTGACGAAGAACGTTTTGGCGGGCCGAATGCTGTTTTGATCAGCGATGGCCTCTGGCGCCGCCGCTTCCACGGCGATCCAAGTGCTGTCGGAAAGAAGCTGCGGATCAATGGATTTTCTTTTCCCATCATTGGCATTATGCCCGCTTCCTTTTTATTCCCGAACCGTGATGCGGATCTTTGGGTGCCAGTTCCTCCGGACGCGCCTTATGCCCAAAGCAGGGAATACACTTGGTACTCTGTCATTGGACGCCTGAAACCACGCATGACCGTGGAGCAAGCCCGAGCCAACCTGACGACGGTTCAAGCGCAACTTGGGAAGGCCTTTCCTAAACCGGATGCAGACCTGGCCGTCGCGATTCAGCCGCTAAAGGAAATACGGGTGGGAGGCGTGCGTAGATCGCTATGGATCCTGTTTGGCTCAGTATCGCTGCTTCTTCTGATCGCTTGCACTAATATCGTGGCCTTGCTTTTGGCGCGCGCAACGCAACGTCAACATGAAATTTCGGTGCGCTTTTCGCTAGGAGCTTCGCGAATGGCGCTGGTCAGTCAACTACTGACCGAGGCATTTGTGCTGGCATTCATCGGCGCTGCGCTCGGCTTAGGGGTTGCCGGGGGAGCGTCGAGTGTGTTTCGGTCGCTTGCAGGGAGCCTGCCGCGCGTGGAAGAGATTCGGCTGGATGGGCGCATCGTGATTTATTCGCTGGCGTGTTCAGTGGTCGCGACGATCTTGTGCGGCCTCCTACCTGCAATTCGAGGGACGCGGAGAAATATTTCAGGTTCGTTAGCCCAAGCCAACCGCACGCAGGTGTCGGGGCGCAATCCGCTGCAATGGACGCTTGTGGGCGTGCAAGTGGCGCTGGCCGTCACGTTGCTGGCGGGCGCGGGACTGCTGTTGCGCAGTTTTCAGGCGCTCGGTCGGGTATCGCCAGGTTTTGAGGCGAGCCATGTCCTCACCTTCCACATTAGCGGCTCATACGGAGAGACTGCTGATTGGAAGGGCCTCACGCAACGAATCGACCGGACGATCGACGAGCTGCGCAACGTCCCAGGCGTAGAGGCGACAGGAGCTACCGCAACATTGCCAGGAGTGCCATCGGAGTATCAAACGGAGCTGCGGTTCACCGAGGGAGACCAAGACGCGGAACACAAGATCGTGGCGGAAAGCCGATTCATTACTCCCGGCTACTTCGCTACGATGAAGATTCCTCTCCTCTCCGGTGAACTCTGCCGCGAGCCCAAATTAACCAGCGCTCCCGCTGATCCCGCGGGCTTGCAACACATTGCGATCAGTTCCATACATGTGCTCGTGAATCGTAGCTTTGCAGATGCATATCCCGGCGGATCGACAATGATCGGCCGTCACGTCCAGCCGGTGAACAGTTCTTTCCTGCAACCGAATGACGTAGGCGAGGTGCGGGGGATTGTCGGCGACGCGCGTGAGGAAGGGATGAATCGGCCAGCGAGCCCCACCGTGTACTGGTGCTTCGGCGCACCCGGCGGCCCAGATCCCTTTTACCTCATTCGTACGCGTACCGAACCGATGACCATGGCTGAGACAATTCGCAAGAAAATTCGCGAAATCGAGCCTGCTCGTTCGGTTTTTGACATTAAACCGCTGCCGGAACATATTGACGATGCGTTTGCGGAAAATCGCCTACGCACCGTGTTATTGTCTCTTTTCGCCGCGACAGCCGTTTCCCTCGCTTGCATCGGACTCTACGGAACGCTCAGCTATTCCGTGAATGTCCGTCAGCGCGAAGTGGGATTGCGCCTTGCGCTAGGAGCTTTGCGCGGACAAATCGTGAAGCAATTTCTCCTGCAAGGCTTGCGCGTCACTGTTGTCGGCTGCGTCGCGGGGTGGGCGCTGGCCTTGGCTTCCTCGCGCATGCTTTCCGGAATGCTCTACGGCGTTTCGCCTTCTGACCTGGTCACATTATCGAGCGTAGTTCTCGTGGTGCTCTTGGTTGCGGCGATCGCGTCTCTCGTACCGGCGATTCGCGCCGCCCGCCTCGATCCCATGCAAGTCCTTCGCGAGGAGTGACGTTGCGCATCCTAGACGGTCAAATCATCCCATCGAGCTGAATTTCTGCGGCTCGATCTTGTACAGCACACGCGTCTCGCCAGGCTTTCGGCCGGGATAGACGTCCTTGCCCAGATATTTTTTGGCAAGACCGTTGATGTGCTCGTCGGCGCCCTTCTCCGTGATTTCGACGACCTTGCCGCGAATCTCCAGATAACGGTACGGATTCTCCGGGTCTTGGATGGACAGCGACACGCGCGGGTCACGGCGGATGTTCTTGTCCTTCACGCGGCCGCGCGCGGAATTAATACGTACGTACTTTCCGTCGTAGTCTACCCACACGGGCGTCACTTGCGGACTGCCATCGTGGTTCAGTGTACCCAGGTTGGCGAACGCTTTTTTCTGCAGCAGATCAACGTATTTGTCGGGTAGATGCTCGGCCATTGCGAACCTCCTGAGGATGTTGCTCCTCGACTTGTCTTTCTTCAAAATCTTGGCGCGGCCGCAAAAGCCGCAAGTGTCAAATATTTGCTGCCAGCTTCAATGTTGCTGGCGCCGTCAGGAGCGCCATCAAGCCGCTGCGCTCGAGCCATGCACCGGTTTCCGTGCCGCGCAAATCCTGGCGGCCGAGCGCGCGCAGATCGGCTTCATCGTCAACGTCCATCTCCAGGCGCGCATTGCGGCGAACCACAGTCTGCGCGCCGGCGCGCTCGGCCTCGCCGCAATGTTTCGCAAAACTGCCGCTGCCGAAATGCGACGGAAACAGGGCAGGCGGCGTGCGCAGGATGGCGTTGGTGCCGGTGCCGTCGCGAGAGGGAACGATTACGAGCGCGGGCGCGGCGCATTCCACCGCGAGCAATTCGTCGATGTCGCTGGCTTGCACAAGCGGCACGTCCAGCGGCAGGCGCAGCAACGACGTGACTCCCAGTTCCGCGCAGTGCCGTGAAGCGGCGTCGACCGAGAAACTTTCTGAGATTTGCTGTTCCTCGCGCAGAAGCTCCCAGCCGTTGTCTTCTGCTGCCTGCATGGCCGGAATGTAATTCGTGACCACAAAGATCTTGTCGGCTTGCCGCACGCCGCGAACCGCGCGAATCGTATCCGCGAGCATGGCCTGGGCAAGCGCGAAGCGCTCTGCGGGATTCAGAAGCGGAGCGAGGCGTTGCTTCGCTTGGCGCAAGTCTTTTATGGGCAAGAGCAATGCGCGCATGGGGTGGCCTCAGTACGCGCCTTCGGCGTAGGAAACGTGCGCTCCGCTTTGCACCAGATTCAACTGTGGTTGTGCGGGAGCGGCGGGCCCCTCGTGGCTGTCGTATAGATGGCGAAGTTTGTAGGTGGTGGTGCGCTCCGCGGGAACGCGCGCGATGGAGCGAATCATGCGGCGGAAATCCTGCGGCGAAACGTACTCGCCGAAGGTCGCGCCTGCGGCTTTCGAAATGTTTTCTTCCATTAGTGTGCCGCTAAAATCGTTGGCGCCGGCCTTGAGGCACGCCAACGAAGTCTCGAAGCCGAGCTTCACCCAGGAAACCTGGATATTCTTGATCGCGCCGTGCAGCAAAACGCGCGCCAAGGCGTGCACGCGCAGATGCTCCTCGCGGCGAGCGCCGGGCCGTGCGCCGCCGTGTTTGAAGAGCCGCGTATTTTCGTGAATGAAACCGAGCGGCACAAATTCCGTGAACCCGCCGGTGCGCTTCTGAATGGAGCGCAGCAGCAGAATGTGTCGGACCCAATCCGCCGGCTCTTCCACGTGGCCATACATCATCGTGGAAGTCGAGGGAATGCCCAGCTCATGCGCGGCGGTGATGATCTCCACCCAGCGCGCGACGGGTAGTTTGTTGGGGCTCAGCTCGCGGCGTACCCGGTCGTCCAAAATTTCCGCGGCGGTGCCGGGAATGCTGCCGAGCCCTTCGTCTTTCATCATCTGCAGATAATCGCGCAGCGGCGTGGCAGTCTTATCGACGCCGTAGGAAATCTCCATGGGCGAAAACGCATGCACGTGCATGGCGGGAATCGCGCGCTTGATGGCGCGCAGAATGTCGCGGTAGAAGAAGCCGTCAAGATCGCGCGGCAGGCCGCCCTGGATGCAAACCTCGGTGGCGCCGGTGTCCCAGGCTTCGCGCGCTTTGCGGACGACCTCGTCCACGGAAAGGGAGTAAGCATCCAGCGCGCCCGAGCCCTTGCCAAATCCGCAAAAGCTGCAGCCCACGAAGCAGACATTGGTGAAATTAATGTTGCGGTTTACGACGTAGGTGATCGCGTCGCCGACGGCTTCGTGCCGCAGAGTGTCCGCGAAGGAAACGAGCGCCTCGAGATCAGCGTCGGCAGCGGTGGCAAGCAGCAGGCCTTGCTCAAAGGTAAGTTCGTGACCCGCTCGGGTGGCTTCCAAGCACTCGCGCAGTCCAACAGAACACGACGAGAGCGCGGCGCGCGATTTCGTTTCTTCGGGGTCGGCACTCATCGGCGGCATCCAGGCCTAAGGCATCGCAAGCCTCGGAGGGTTGGTGAATCCTGACGCCTGTATCCTATCAGAGATGAATTCACTCTATGCATTGAAATAGGACGAGGCTCGCGCGGCGCCGGGCGCTGGCTTGCGCCCTTTCGGTTCGCTACTATGTGGAGCGATCATGAGTCGTGGCAATGGGGTTCTGCTGGCGATCGTCATCCTCATCGCTCTGATAGCGATTGCCGCGGGTTCCGTCTTGCACGACGGTGTGAGCTCGCGCGCAAAGCCCACGGCGCTGGAGACGATGATGGCCCGCGAAATCCGGCACATGGCCATTCCCGCAAGGGCGCGCAGCACGCAGAATTCCGCTGCGGAAACACAGGAGAGTCTTCGCGACGCGCGTTTACATTTCGCGGATCATTGCGCCATCTGCCACGCCAACGACGGCAGCGGAGACACGCCGATAGGCCGTAATCTTTATCCGAAGCCGCCGGACCTGCGTCGAGACGAGACGCAAAAGCTCGCGGACGGCGAACTTTTCTGGATTATCGAAAATGGAGTACGCTTCACCGGGATGCCCGCGTTTGGCGGCGCGCATGGATCGGAGCAGGATAGCTGGAAGCTGGTGCGCTTCATCCGCCACCTGCCGCAGCTTACCGGGGAAGAGCGCATGGAGATGGAACGGTACAACCCCAAAGGCCCGGAAGATCTCGAAGAAGAACAGGAAGAAAATAACTTCCTGCGAGGCGCACCAGTGCAACAGAAGCCGGAAGGTGCGCATCCTCATTGATTGTGGATACCGAGCAGGAAGTTGAATCTTGGTATCGCGGCAGCGGGAGAAAGCGATGAAAACTTCGATGAGAACGAAACTGTGTGGCTTGCTTGCGATTGCGGCTCTCATGGCGAGCGTGGCGCTGGCTCACGGTGACAAAAAGCACGTGGTAGGCACTTTGGAAAAGATCAATGCCGATTCCCTGGTGGTCAAGACCCCTGCCGGAAAATCTGTGGAAGTGAAGCTGGTAGCTACAACGATGTACGTCTTGCATGCCGGAAATGACGACAAGCCTGCCAAACTCGCCGACTTGGCCGTCGGCGACCGCATCGCGATTCACGCCACGCCAAAGGGCGAGACACTGGAAGCCAACGAGGTCAAATTTTCCGCGCCGTCGTCCTCCGTAAATTCAGTAAAGACAAAACACTAGCCTCTGTTCCCTGAAACTCTCTCGCAAGTCAGGCCTTGCTCACTTGCGCCACTAGGTGGTTAGGCGTAACGTATCCGCCATGTACTGGCCCGGACGCAACGTCTCGGTTCACTGTCGCTTTCCTTCTACTGTTAGGCCTGCCAGGACTTCGGCTCCCTGCAAATGCGCCTCATCGATTTCAGGAGGCCGCAACCATGCCGCCAAAGAAAAGCCCCACCATGTCAACCCGCGAGAACGCCGGGTTGCGAGGCCCGGTGCGGCAATGCACTGAGGAAAGGAACACGCCCGCCGCCCCAGGCTTTCCGGAAACCAAGTTCTACACGACTACCGAGTACGACCGGGAAGGCAGAATCCTGAGCAGCACGCACATCAATTCAGATGGCTCAAAGTGGACCACGACGTTTCTTTATAATGTCCAGGGACGACTCCTCAAAACCAGCTCGGGCCAGCCGGGCGGCCCTCTTGACGCCACAACTTACCACTACGATGAAGAAGG
>CATPAM010000500.1 GCA_955651735.1 Candidatus Acidiferrales bacterium
CAGGTGGGTCCCGGCATGCCTTCGGGCCGCGACAGCTTCCGTCGAAACCGTGTCGCCCCCTTCGTGCTCTCTTATTTTACCACGCTAAGGATTGGCGGAGCGGGCTGGCCGTTTTGTCGATTTCCTCAATCGCAGAAATACGTATCGTCTCGTCTTGGAGCTCGCCTTTCACGCGGACGTTCTTCGCCGCGAATCGAGCGGCGGTCGTCTGCGGCTCAAGAACATACACGCGATCCCCAACCCACAGCCCATATTTCGAGCCTTTCCGCACGCATCGGACAACGCATTTCTTGTCCGGAGTCATGTCTTTGGTGACCTGGCAGTTTGTCCCGCAATGGGTATCGGTCACATACCCCTGCCAAAGTCGGGTGGAATTGTCGTTTTGGCCGTTTGTGACGGCGAAGAACGGATAAAACAGCACCGCAAAAAACGTTGTAGTCGCTACCCTTGCGATTGAACCCACGGAACACCTCGTCGGACCAGGTGGTTATTGCCGAAACATAACATTGCGGCGCGGCTTGGACCAGCCCGTTTCGCTTCAACGCGTTACTGCGGCAAGCAGTTTTTCCCAAACTACTTTGTTCTTCCAGTAGGCGACATGCGCCACCAGCGGCACGATCGCATCAGGGTCTCGAAAGCGCTGGACGCCGTGCTCGTGAATCAAGCGCTGGATGGGCTCAGGCTGCCCCTTCATGGGCAGGTCGTAAAGCTCCACCTTGCCGGAGACGATGTCGTTCGGCGAATACACGTTGATCCACGGAAATCGCCGGAAATCCTCATAGTTGGTGATGAGCGGCTGCACCGCCGCTGCTAGCTGTTCGCGAATGTGGAAGGCCTCGTTGCCCTGCACGTTGAAAAAGAAGGCGATTTTGTCGAGCGGGGAACCGAAGGTCTCCAGCAAGCACGTGCGCGAAGCAATCTTCAGCTCGGTAAGCGACAGCTTCTCCGCATTCAGCAGCGCATTCAGCGTGTCGTACGCGATCACCGAGCCCAGAGAGTGGCCGACCACCGCGATCTTGTCGTACAAAAATTCTCCATTTTCCTGCGCCAGGTACACGGCTCTGGCGGAGTCCAGCGCAATCTGCTTGATCCTTTGGCGAATCTTGTTGAAGCGGTCCAGATTTTGCGAGGTGACGTAGGCGGCTACATCTCCCACGTATTGAATCATCAGTTCCCGCACCAGCGCGCTTACCAGCAGCAACATCGGCCACACCCAAAACGGGCTCCTCACCCATCCCAGAAGAATCGAGTAAACGCCGGAGAAACTGATCGCACCAAGGCCAATGAGCATGGGGCCAAAGAAAGCAACGAGAAAGATTCCGATCGAAAGAAAGAAAAAAGGTGTGTAAGGAATAGCCGACCGCACCTCTCGTCCGACAGAGCGAAGGATGCCCTTGAAAGCGAGGACAAACAGCGTAAACACCACGATCGCCGCCACCAGAAGGCTCGCAAAGGCTTGCAGTTGCGGAAAGAGCGGGTCTGAAGGTGAAAACTTGGCGCCCGAATATGCCGCAAAGACCGCCAGTGAAGCTGCGCCGGTTAAAATAGCGGCCAGAGTCAGATAGAAAGCCATCCACACGGCCACGGAAATAATACGCGCACTCCATTTCGCAGCGCCGGAGGGCTGAGAAAGTTCGGCTAGGAAAAGTATCAGGCCAAACGCGATGGCAACCGCACTCAGGCAGCTCGCGGTGGCGCTTAGCGCTACCCAATTGTCGGCGATGTGAAATTGTTGGCCGGTCAGCGCATATTTTGCAGCGCCCGATGCAACGATCACCGCATTGATGACGATCAGGGAAGCCAGCGTCAACAGCGAGAGCGTGATTTCCGTAGCCGCGCGGAAGCGAATCTTCGTCTCCACCACTTGATCGAACATCGCGCGATGAAAAGGTCGGAACACATTTAGCAGGCCGCGAAAGCAGGCCGAGAAAAGAAAGCTGATCACATCGGAGAGTTTAACCTCGCCCTCGGTGACCGGCGCCCAATAGGCTTCGTACAAATGCAGCTCCACGCGGGTGTTTCGCTCGAAAACATCCAGCTCCACGCGCTGCACAGTCTGATCGCCGATTCGCACCGTGCGCACCCGCGGCGCAAAGCCATCCGCGCCTGGGGCCGGATGGGCAACGCGCATGATTCCTTCGGCCAGCCCGTCCAGCGTTTCAAATGGTACTTGCTGGCCCATGCCGTGCACAATCCACGCCGCGCGTCTCTTCGGCCGCGCGCCGACTGGCGCAGCCTCCGCCAATTTCTCGAGGGTACTACCTGGGAATGCGGGCGCTTCTTTTCCCGGAAGCGGCACCGCGGCATAGGATGACGGTGTTGCGATGTGGTATTTCCGCCGGATAGGATCGCGCGCGTCTGGCATTACCACCCTCGCTACTTGAACGTTCCGGATAATATGCCCGAACAGCACCGCCGTCAAACAGGTAGCGGATGTGGTACAGGAACCCTGTCAACCCTGAATGACACATGGAACATACCTTCCGGATGGCCGACGATTCGCCGAGAATGCGCCTGCCGCGAACGGACATCCTCGGGATCGGCAGTAATCAAGGGCCGTTTCGGCATCAGTGGAATTTCTTCTCCAGTGCAGGCAATGTCTCGACGAAAACGTGACCGACAATCGCGAGACTGCGCGGATTAACTTTTTCCAACGTGTCCTGAGGGGTGTGCCAATAAGTTGGCTCGATGTCGAAATCGATGATGTCGCACCCAGGAACGCCGCGCCGGATGAACGAGAGGTGGTCGTCACCGGACACGGTCGTGCTTTCGTCAACAAAGACATTCCCATAACCTAGTCGCGCAGCGGTCGCCCAGATGACATCCGTGAGCCACCGCGTGGAGTTGGTGTCTCGCTTGATCTTCAGATTGGATGGCCCAATCAAGTCGGCAAGAATCATTGCTTTGGCGCGTCTTAGGTCTCCAGAGAGCGCCATGCTCGCAGCCATCTCGCGGCTGCCATAGGTGCTATTCGTGTTAGTCCACTGGACGCTATTCTTGTCGCTCCACTGGCCCTGGGCTTCTTCACCGTCGAAGAAGACAATCCACACGTTGCAAGCGATTTTGGTTTTGCGACCACAGAACAATCGTGCCAGTTCGAGCATCGTGCCGGTGCCCGAGCCTCCATCGTCGGCACCGACGAAGTTCGCCATGCGCAGGGTGTCGTAGTGCGTGGTGAAAAGGACGATGTCGTTACCTGTGCCAGAAATCTTGGCAATAATGTTTTTCATCGCGACATCACCAAGTGGCGTCGAGCCGTGGAAATCGTGCTCCTCGACCTGGCACCCAAAGCTCTTGAGCTGGCCGATGATATAAGCCTGCGCGCGATGAATTCCATCGGATCCTGGCGGGCGCGGTCCGATTTCGACTAATTGGCGCACATGTTCGTAAGCTTGGGCACCATCGAAGCCACCAGCAGCTGAGAAGGGAGAGGTCGCAGAAAGATTCGCCGCCCGTGTCACCGCCGAATCATCCACAACGGCGCGGATTACGCCAGCCGGCTGGCTATCGCGGGCCACGCTGCACAAG
>CATPAM010000501.1 GCA_955651735.1 Candidatus Acidiferrales bacterium
AAAGCAGGCCATTGGCGAGGCGCTGGTGCGCACCGGTGATCCGTCTCTTTTGCCTTTCACGCTGCACGACTTTGGCTTCCGCGGCGTGAGCAGCCGTGAATCCGCGGCCATTGGCGGAGCGGCGCACCTCTTCAATTTCTTGGGAACGGACAATCTCGCCGCCATCGAACTGCTGCAGCAGTACTACCATGCTGACATGCCCGGCGTCAGTATTCCCGCCTCCGAGCACTCCACCATGACCGCCTGGGGCAAGGACCACGAGGTGGATGCCTTTGAAAACGTGTTGAACAACGTCCCGGAGGGAATCGTCGCGTGCGTAAGCGATTCCTATGACATCTACAACGCGGTGCAAAATTTGTGGGGCGGCAAGCTGCGCGACAAAGTGATGCAGCGCAAAGGCACGTTGGTCATTCGCCCCGATAGCGGCGATGCGGTTGCTGTCCTCGAGACAATTTTCAACATCGCCGCCGAAAAATTCGGCTACGAAGTGAACCGCAAGGGCTGGAAGGTGATCGCACCGCAAGTCCGCTTCATCCAGGGCGACGGCGTGAACTACCACACCATTCAAAATATGATTTTCCAGCTTACTCGGAGAGGCTGGTCCATGGACAACTGGAGCTTTGGCATGGGTGGCGCGCTCCTGCAGCAGATCAATCGCGACACGCTGCGTTTCGCGCTGAAATGCTCCGCGATCGACATCGATGGCCAATGGCACGACGTCTACAAGCAGCCGGTCACCGACCCCGGCAAGGACTCGCGCGCTGGACGCTTCATGGTGCTAAAGGAAGGCCAGGACTTCGTCACCCTTAAGGTCGATGGTGCAGCCGCCGCCCGCGGGGACGATCAGCTCGAAACCGTGCTGGAAAATGGCGTGCTGCGCCGCGACCAAACGCTGGAAGAGATTCGTGTCACCGCGGCAAGCTTCGATACCTACGAGAAAAAAGTGCCACATGCTTGATTGATTCAACGTTGGCCGCTGCCTGCTGCAGCGTGTGATCCTGAACCCATCCAATGAGGAAGGGTGAAGGATCTCAGCTTCACAATTACCAGCAATACGTTCGCGGGACGACTAGATGCCCGCGTAGGTCTGACGGCGAAGGAATTGGCCGGACCCGGGACGCCCGACGAATTTTCCCGAATCGACCACCGTGCGGCCGCGCGACAGCACGGTGCGGGGAGCGCCCTTGATGCGAATGCCTTCGAACATCGAATAGTCCACGCGCATGTGGTGCGTTTTCGCACTGATGGTCTCTTCCTGATCGGGATTGAAAATCACGAGGTCAGCATCAGAACCCACCGCGATGGTTCCTTTGCGGGGATACAGACCAAAAAGCTTTGCCGGCGCTGTCGAAACGATCTCCACGAAGCGGTTGGGGCTAAAGCGCTTTCCGTGCACACCACCGGTGTAGATAAGGCTCAGGCGGTGCTCGATGCCCGGACCGCCGTTGGGAATCTTGGTGAAATCGTCCTTGCCTAATTCTTTCTGTTCCTTGAAACAAAATGGGCAGTGATCGGTGGAGACAACCTGCAGGGTGTCCTTGGCAAGGCCTTGCCAAAGTTTTTCCTGGTGCCATTTTTCCCGGAGCGGCGGCGTGAAAACATACTTCGCTCCTTCGAAACCCGGCGCGTCCATATTTTCCAGAGAAAGATACAGATATTGCGGGCAGGTCTCCGCGTAGGCCGGCAAGCCGCGATCGCGCGCCTCGCGAACTTTTTCGAGCGCTTCATTGCACGAGAGATGCACGATGTACACCGGCGCGCCGGCCATTTCCGCCAGCGCAATGGCACGCCCGGTAGCCTCTGCTTCGGCGGTCGTAGGACGCGTGAGTGCGTGATACTTCGGCGCGCGCTTGCCGTCGGCAAGGGCCTGCTGGACGATCACGTCAATCGCCCCACCATTTTCGGCGTGCATGCAGATCAGGCCGGAATGCTTCGCGGCCTGGCGCATGGCTCGAAAAATCGTGGCATCGTCGAGCATGAACACGCCGGGATAGGCCATGAACAGCTTGAAACTGGTCACTCCTTCGCGGACAAGTTGGCCCATCTCCTCGAGCTGTGCGAAACCAAGGTCGGTGATGATGCAATGAAAGGCATAGTCGGTTACCGCTTTGGGCTGCGCTTTTTTCATCCAGGTGTCGAAAGCTTGGCGCAGGGTTTGCCCTTTGTACTGGATGGCAAAATCGATGAGCGTGGTCGTGCCGCCAAAAGCAGCGGCAATCGTGCCGGTTTCGAAATCGTCGGCGCTTGTAGTGCCGCCGAACGGCATGTCGAGGTGGGTGTGCACGTCGACGCCGCCGGGAATCACGAGGTGATGGGCTGCGTCGATTACGCGTCCGGCATTTTCGACTGGCAGCCCCGCACCGATGGCAGAGATCTTGTCGCCAATGATGCCGATGTCCGCGACACACGTGTCCGTGGCGGTCACTACCGTGCCATTTCGAATTACCGTGTCAAAACGCATTTGCGGTCCTCGACCTAAGCGGTGGATTTAGAAACGACACTACCGTAATGCGGAAGGACTTCGCGGCCGTAAATTTCCAAGGTTTTTTCTTCGTCGCCGCACATTAAGTAGATATTGAACTGCGTTACGCCGGCTTTCCGCAGCGCCTCGAGCTTCTTCCGGTGCTGCTCGATGGGTCCGACCAGGCAGAAGCGGTCGACGATTTCGTCGCTCACAAAATCGGCGTTATCGCTGCCAACCTCGCAATGATGCAAGTAATCGTACTTGCCCCGATTTTGCACGAAGGAGACCAACGATTTGGGCAGCTCTTCCGGCTTGTATTTGGAAATGAGATCCATCACGTGATTTGAAACCAGCGCGGGGAACCAGCGCACGCGTTCGCGGGCGAGTTTTAGATCGTCGGAAGCCCATACCGGAGCGGCTGCCATCACTTCTATTTTGCTGGCATCGCGGCCAGCCTCGCGGGCCCCTTCGCGCACGAAGCCGAGACACCATTCGATGAGATCGGGATCGGCAAATTGCAGAATGACGCCGTCACCGATTCGCCCGGCGGTGCGCAGCGCCTTTGGGCCGTAGCCAGCGACCCAGACCGGTGGAATGCCGCTGTTTGCCCAGGGAAAACGCGTGCTGACACCATCAATTTCGATGGAGTTTCCGGAATTGAGCGCGCGAAAAACGCGCACGAATTCTTCGAGATTCTCCAGCGTCGTCGGCTTTTTGCCGAGGACGCGGCGCGAGCTGTCGCCGCGGCCGATGCCAAGCTGCATGCGGCCATGCGAAAAAGCATTTAGCGTGGCAAAGAGGCTGGCCGAGACGGTGACGTCGCGAACCGCTGGATTGGTCACGCACGTGCCCAGGCGCATTTTCTTGGTGTTTGCGGCCATCAACGTGAGCAGCGGGAAGGGTTCCATCCAGATAACGTGGGAATCGAAGATCCAGCCGTAACTGAACCCGGAGGATTCCGCTTGGCGGGTCAGGTTGACGATGCGCTCGATCGTCAGGTCCGGTTTGATCGTGATTCCAAAATCCATGGCACTCCTTTAGTGGGCCGCCTGCGCGACCGGCTGAGGCTGATTGGCTTTCATCAGCACGAGATAAGCGAAGAAGCTGACCGCGAATCCCACGAACCAGGCGTAATTGTAAAGGATGCGCAGCGGCGGAACGACCAAGCCGATGAAGGCGACCGCAGCTCCGGCAGCGAGCGCGGTGATGGCTTGCCAATTGAAGCCACGCGAGTATTCGTATTGGCCTCCGCGCACATACAGATCCTGCGGCGATAAAATTTTCTTGCGCACGATGAAGTAATCGCAAATCAAAACGCCGGCGATTGGGCCGAGAAATCCGGAATACCCGACCAGCCACCCAAAGATATAACTGCCGTAATTGGCCATCAGCTTCCACGGCTGCATGGCGATGCCCACGA
>CATPAM010000502.1 GCA_955651735.1 Candidatus Acidiferrales bacterium
AACGTCGGCCGCGGCTGCGAAACCGGCTTCGGCTCCAGGACGTTGTCTTCGACTCGATAGTACTTTCCTGAAAACGAAAAATGGTCCTGCGACCACACGCCATTCAGCACCTCCAGCCATTCGCTGGTGCGCGCGTAGCGATCGTCGTGCTGCTCGAAACCGACGCCGTACTTCCGCGCTTCATCCGCCCACCAAGACGACACCACGTTCAGCGTCAGCCGCCCACCGCTGATGTGATCGATGTTCGCGGCCTGCTTGGCCAGCAGCGCCGGCAAATGAAACGTCGGCCGCACCGCCGCCATCAGCTCGATTCGCTCCGTAACCGCCGCCAGAGCCGCTACGGTGGACCATGCATCCAGCGAGGGGGCCTCCACTCCCTTGATGTCGTTCAAATTCAGCTCGGCAATCAGCGTGACATCAAATCCGATCTCCTCGCTGCGCTGCGCCAGATGCTTCACGTACGCCCACGTCGCCTGCATATTTTCATCCGCAACGTTGCGCAGCCACCCGCCAAATACCGGAAGCCAGTATCCGTACCTCACGCTTTTTCTCCCGCCGCCATCAGCCGCGCCAGCTGCTTCGTTTCGTGCGCGTGCGCTTCCTCGATCAGAAAATCCGCCAAGCGCCCGTACGGATTGAAACCCAGCATCCGCTCCGGATCGGCCACGAAATTCGAGAGCGCATTGATGTCGTAATACATCTGCCGCCCGCTGCGCTCATCGAAGACGTATTCGATGCCGCCCACCTCGATGCCCGCGTTCTGCATAATCCGTTCGACGTCCGCAACAACCCGCTCCGGCGCTTCGTGTACCTCCACGGTCATTCCCGTTTTCGGTGCATCCGCCGGACAAGCAATTCGGGTCAGCTCTTCGCCCTTGGTGTTCTTGCAAATATCCGCGGGGCACAAATCAAACGTCTCGCCGGTAATGTGAATCTGGATTGCATACAGATATTTCCCACCCAGAACCTCCACGCGCGTGATGATCCCATCGCGCGCGGTGAAACACTCCTGCACCAGGGCAGTGTTATCGATCCCAAAATGCAAGCTGCCTTCGTCGACTGCCGCTCGCAACTCGTCCCGCGACGAAAATCGCTTGATGCCCGCCCCGCTGCCGCCAATATTGGGCTTCACAATCAGGGGATACCCCACCACCTCCGCCGCGCTTACCGCTTGCGACGCATGATTGATCACCCGCACCTTCGGATATGGCAGCCCCAGCCGCTCCAGCAGAGCAAGTTGCAGTGCCTTGGACGTCTCATGTGTGAACGCGCGCGACCCGTTCACCACGCGCACGCCTTTGTCTTCCAAATGCTTTAGATAATTCAGCGTATAAAAAATCCCGTGCCCCACCCCGCGCTGCCACGCCGATGGACTCATGCGATTGAACAGCAGCGAATACTCCTGCTCCGGTGACGCCGCGTCATATTGGTGATACCGCGCGTCCAGCTTGATCCAATTCACGCCGCGCTCGTCCATTTGCTTGAACAGCGGCACAAACCAGTTGGGCTGCTCGTAGTAAATCGCAATCGGCTTGTTTTGCTCGTTCCCGTTTGTGCTCATCGTCTCGCTCATTAGACACTCTGCCTTATGCGTAAAATCAAAAGGCCGCTCGTTGGGAGCGGCCCTGGAATCCTTGCTGGCTGAAACTTGCGCTAACCCGCAGGATGTCCTGTGCCGCTAACCGAGGTACACAAACACGCGCCGCGGCATGGACAAGCGCAGGCCTCCTGCCCCTCAAAGGCCCCACCACCGAGTAACAATCCACTTTGGCGCTCGCAATTCACAGAAACCACAGTATAGCGCGGCAAATTATGCTCTCAAAAGCAAATCCGGCCGGTTCCGCCGCGTCTTCGCGAGTGCCGCCGCCCGCCGCCATTTAGCCACTTCCGCGTGATTCCCGCCGATGAGCACCTCCGGCACCGCCCACCCGCGAAACTCCGCCGGCCGCGTATAGTGCGGATAATCCAGCAGCACTCCGTTGCCGTCATCATCTGCAGCGCGATGTTCAGCGCCTTCAGGTAGGGGTGCAATATATTGCGCCCCTGTCGGCAAGCTGCTGCCCGCACTAAAAGACTCGTTCTGCGACGAAGCCTCATTCCCCAGTGCCCCCGGCAAGAGCCGCGTCACCGCGTCAATCACCAACATCGCCGGCAACTCTCCCCCGCTCAAGACAAAATCCCCAACCGAAATTTCCTCCGTAGCCAAGTGCTCCGCCACCCGCTCGTCCACGCCTTCATACCGCCCGCAAATAAAGATAATCCGCTCCAGCCCAGCGTACCTCCGTGCCGTCTCCTGCGTGAATCTTTTCCCCGCCGCGGAAAGCAGAACTATCGCCGTATCGGATGGCCGCGCTGCCGGCTCTGTTACATCTCCCACTCCGTGCCCCAGCAGCGATTCCACTGCCTCAAACAGCGGCTCCGGCTTCATCACCATCCCCTCACCGCCGCCGAACGGGCGGTCATCTACGGTGCGATGCCGGTCTTTCGTGAACTCGCGCAAATCTTGTGCCCTCACTTCCATCAGCCCCGCCTCGCGCGCCCGCCGCACAATCCCATGCTCCAGCGGCCCCGCAAAAAATTCCGGGAAAATCGTGATCAGGTCGAATCGCATGCGCGGTTCAGTCTAGCTTATTTCCAAAACGCGGAAGCCAGCGCGGCACTCGCTGGCAATAGGCTTCATACTGCGCGCCAAATTTTCGCCGCAATGTCGGCTCTTCGTAGAACACCACAAACAGATATGCACTGATAAAGAGACCGGCGGTCAGCCGTGCCAGCGAAGCAGAGCGAAATATGACCGCCTCACCTAGCATCACCGACACCACGGCCCAATACATGGGATTCCGCACCACACGATACGGCCCTTCCACCACCAACGTTTTCGGGGGATCGATCGGCGCCGGTGTGCCCTTGCCGCGCAGCGCAAAGCCCCCAAACGCCGTCACAACGTACAGTGCCGCTCCTGCGGCGATCAGCAACAATCCGGGCACGTCTGCGCCGCGCAAATGCAGTCGAACGCCGTGCGGCAGCAGCCAATACGGCATCGCCACAGTCCAAAACCCTGGAACTATAATCGTGAAAATGAGCGTTCGAAAGAACGGAGACATCGAAAGGAGAGTACACCTGTTTCGCTATGTGCGGTTCAGGTCGCGAAGTCCTTCCGGCAAGACTACCTCAATTCGCCGGCCGCGCACGTCGATGCCCGTGCAGATGTCCTCCGCGAGGGGAATCAGCAATTCGCCACCTCGGGTATCCACCACCAGCAGCGGCGTTCCAGACACACCTTCACCAGTAGGCTGGACATCCGTAACGCCGCCGAGTAACGAAGGCGCGGTAGCCAACGAGCAAGGCGAAGAAGCCACAGGCGAAGCCTCGCGAGCGCACTCGAAAACCGAGCACCCAATCAAATCCGAAAAGAAGTAGTGTCCAGCAGGAAGCGTAACCCGCTGCTCGATAGGAAGGAGCACATCCAGACCGCGAAATTTTTCAGCCTCGGAAATCGAGGAGCAACCCGCGAAGTGAAACACCGCCTGTCCGCGATGATTCTGGCTGAGCCAGCAGGAAACCAACCCAACCCGCCGCGGCTCGTCCTTGGCATCCGCAACAAAGACCTCGCGCAACTCCGTTAGCCGCTGCGGAAAATCCGTCAACAATTCCGCCGCCACTTCGCCTTTGTTTCCTCGCGGGCGAAGTATGTGCGCAACCGCCACCCAGCGTTGCGATTCGCCGCTCACTCTTCCAGGATTTCGAGCGTGAAGCGTTTGTGCACTTTCATTCCCGCCGCGCCCAGCAGCGTGCGCACCGCCTTGGCCGTGCGGCCCTGCCGCCCAATCACTTTGCCAAGGTCTTCCGGATGCACGCGCAATTCTAAAATGGTCGCTTGCGAACCCTCGACGGACCTCACCTGCACTTCCTCCGGATGGTCCACGAGAGCCCTGGCGATGGATTCAACCAGTTCCTTCATGGGGCACCTCTACGAACGCGACTTTCATCAATTCCGTACATGAGCCTGGGAAAAGGCGCCCTGACCGGGATGCGGGTGCACAAAATCGAAAATCTGCGGCTTATGCTATCTTCTGCAAGCGGATGAAGCTGCGCACCGTATCGCTTGGCTGTGCGCCGACTCCGAGCCAATACTTGATGCGCTCCGCATCCAGCTTGATCTCTGCGGGCTTCTTCAGCGGATCGTACGTCCCCACCAGTTCGCGAACCCGGCCATTCCGCGGCCGCGTCCTCTCAATCACCACCACGCGATAAAACGGCTTCTTCTTCTTGCCAATCCTTGACAGTCGAATCGTCAGCACTAAGCCATTCCTCCGTACCGTATTCTAGCCTTTCCCGCCACCCCCCGGCAATGACCCATGCTTGGTGGTAGTGGAACAGTTTTCTAGTAAACGCGTTGAGCGAAGCGTCCCGTGGGAACAGACACTGCGTGAAATGCGAGCCTTTCTAGGCTGCACGTTTTAGCGCCCGGGCTCCTGCAAGCCGCGGAACTTCATCATCGGCTCGACGCTCGGGTCTTTGCCACGCCAGGCGGCATACATCTTCGCCAAATCCTCCGTGTTGCCACGCGCCAGCACCATCTGACGGAACCGGTCGCCATTGGCGCGCGTCAGACCGCCATGATCTTCGAACCACTGGTAAGCATCGTCATCTAGCATCTCCGACCAGAGATAAGCGTAATAGCCAGCGGAGTAGCCTCCGCTCCAGATGTGGCTGAAATAACTGGAGCGGTAGCGGGGCGGCACGGCGCTGAGCAGCAGATGCGTCTTCTCAAGCGCCTGTTTCTCGAACACATCCGGCTGCTGGAGCGCTGCGCTGGCCGGAAGCGTGTGCCACTGCATGTCGAGCTCCGCGGCCGCGACCAACTCCGTAAGCTTGTATCCCTGGTTGAACTTCGCTGCTTTCTTGATCTTGGCTGCCAGGTCGGCCGGCATAGACGCGCCCGTCTTGTAGTGCCGGGCATAATGGTTGAGGACGGCGGGGTAGAGGGCCCAGTGCTCGTTGAATTGGGAGGG
Organism: Candidatus Acidiferrales bacterium; assembly: GCA_955651735.1. Taxonomy (GTDB): domain Bacteria; phylum Acidobacteriota; class Terriglobia; order Acidiferrales; family UBA7541; genus Acidiferrum. Next base: position 5,016 of record CATPAM010000502.1, read on the forward strand.
AAACTCCACGAAGTCTCTTGCTGTTCTGGTGCCTGACAGGCTCGAATACTCGGCGTTCGCGAACATACCGTGTAGCGCATGGCCAAACTCGTGGAACATCGTCGTTACGTCGGTAAAACTGATAAGAGCCGGCTCGCCCGGGGCGGGCTTTGGCAGATTCGCTACATTGTAGACTACAGGCAGGTTGCCCAGAAGCCTTGACTGGAGCACGAAGCTCCCCATCCATGCGCCACCGTTCTTGTTGTCGCGCTTGAAGTAGTCGCAATAGAAGAGCGCCAGGGGCTTGCCGTCCAAATCCGAGACCTCGAAGACGCGGACATCCGCATGGTAGACGGGGATGTCCTTGCGTTCCTGGAAGGTGATCCCATACAGCTGATTGGCCGCGTAGAAGACGCCGTTTTCGAGCACATTGTTCAGCTCGAAGTACGGCTTGACCTCTGCCTCGTTCAGATCGTATTTCGCCTTACGCACCTGTTCGGAGTAGAAGTCCCAGTCCCAGGGTTGGAGCGTGAAGCCGCTCTTCTGCGCGTCGATGACCTCCTGGATATCCTTGCCCTCGCTCGCTGCTTGGGCGGCCGCGCCGGGCACCAGGACGTCCATGAACTTCAAGGCCGCCTCTGGTGTTTTCGCCATCTGGTCTCCCAGCTTCCAGGCCGCGTGGTTGGGATAGCCGAGCAGTTGTGCCCGCCGCGCACGCAGTTGTGCCAGGTGTGCGATGTCGTCGCGCGTATCGTTGGCATCGCTGCGCTCCGCCCGGTCCCAGGATTTTTCAAAGAAGGCTTCGCGAATTGCCCGGACACTGAGAGAGGCAAGATCTGGCTGCTGCGTCGTGTTCTCCAGCGGGAGCACATAGCCATCCTGCTTGCGGCTCTGCGCGGCCTGTGCGGCTGCGGCGATCTGCGCCTCACTCAAGCCGGCAAGCGCACTCTTGTCCGTGGTCACATAGGCCCCGTCCTTAGTAGCGGCCAGCAACTTTGTCGAAAAGGCAGTCGAGAGCGTCGAGATTTCCTCGTTCAACTTCGTCAACTCGGCTTTGTCGGCGTCCGAGAGTTTTGCACCAGAGCGGACGAAACTGGCGTAGGTAACCTCGACCAGCCGCAGCGATTCTGGATCGAGCTTGAGCGACTCGCGCCGCTTGTAGATGGCAGCCGCGCGACCAAAAAGTTTTGGGTTCAGGTAGATGGCATCGTGGTGCGCCGCCAGCTTCGGCGCCTCTTCGGTCCGCACTTTCTGCAGCACGGGATTGGTATTCGCTCCGGTGACCCCGTCGAACGCGGCCATCACTCGTTGAAGGAGTTGCCCGGTCTTCTCCATAGCAACGAGCGTATTCTCGAAGGTCGGCGCCGCCGAATTGTCCGCAATCGCCTGTATTTCCGAGAGCTCTTCGGCCATGCCCGACTCGATGGCCGGCTGATAGTCTTCATCCTTGATCTTGTCGAAGGGAGGCGCATGGAACGGCAGCGTACTCGGCGCATAAAACGGGCTCGACGGGCCCAACTTCGCATCGGCGGCCACCGCAGGGTTGTAGATGGTACCCAGTGCGATGGCACCAGACGTAATTAAAGCAGTTATGTGTTTCAGCATAATCTTCCCCGTGTGTGATGGTGTTGGGTGCAACCGGACCGGAAGTCCGCGCGCCCTGATTGTAAGAGAATTCCCGCGTCTGCCAGAAGAATTCGCGTCCTCGCAGCTTCTTCAAGCACACCGTAAATCTTGACTATGCCGCTTTTGCCTCCCGCCATTCTGGGCACCGTTCTCGACGTTCTGCGAGAGATCCCGGGAGTTGGACTCTTCCGACTC
>CATPAM010000503.1 GCA_955651735.1 Candidatus Acidiferrales bacterium
CTCCCTCGGCAAGGAATGGGTTCTCGAAGTCGGCTACGTCGGCACCAAGGGAACGCACCTACGCGAAACGCGCGACAGCCTGCAATCCCAAAACGCCACGCCCGCCAATCCCGTGGATATCAGCAGCCCGTTCTGCAGTCCAAGTCCCTGCGTGATCACCACCAATACTTTCGACAACGCCGTAGCTCGTTCCCGTGCGCAGGGCATCAACGGCTACGCCGGCTTCCAACTTTTCGCCGACGATGCCTACTCCCATTACCATTCGCTGCAGACCACTCTTTCACGCCGGTGGGGCGCTGGATACTTCCAAGGGGCCTACACGTTCTCGAAATCCACCGACGCCACGTCCACCGGGAACACCGCTTTCAATACCGCGTTCAATGACGAGTCCACCTTAGCCGCCTCCCGCGGCTTATCTGACTTCGATCGCCCGCACCGCTTCGTGGTCAGTTATCGCTATGACCTGCCCTTCTTCAAGGGCGAAACGGGTGCAAAGGGCGCGCTGCTGCGCGGCTGGGCCATAAGCGGTATCACCATCTTCCAGTCCGGCTCTCCGTTTTCCGTCACCGATTCCGGCGCGGGAAGTGCATTCCTCGGTCTGGGCTTCACGCCGGGCACCTTGAGCGGCCAATTGGCCTCCGGCCACACGCTTTCCAGCGCCTCAAGCACCGGAGGCATTCGCACGCGCATCGATGGCTATTTGAATCCTGCCGCGTTCACCACCGCCCCGCTCCTCTACCCATCCCAGTGCGACCCGCAACAGACCGATCCGACCATCTTCCCGAACTCCAACTTCTGCACCACCAACTTCGGCAATGTCGGCCGCAACGTCTTCCGCGGCCCCGCGCAGCAGAACTGGGACTTCTCGCTGATCAAAAACTTCAACCTCACCGAGCGGCAGACTCTGCGCTTTGCCACCGACTTCTTCAACATCTGGAACCACGCCAACTTCGGCAACCCCGCGGTCAACGCCGTGGAAACCATCGGTGTTCCCAACAGCCCCTTCGGCAAAATCACCAGCACCGTAGGCACGCCCAGGCTGATCCAGTTCTCCCTGCGCTACGCCTTCTAACCGTCGGCACTCATGTCCCGGTCGAGGCGCATTGCGGCGGTCTTGTTCACCCTGAGCCTCGAAGGCCCGCCGCTTGCCAGGTCAATGCAACGCCGCCAACGCAACCGTTGGCTAACAGCGCTAGCCCCGCCGTGGGGGGACTGTCACGCAGATGAACCCTCTCGCGGAAATCAATCGGCCACTTGCACCTCATCTGCCCCTCGCCTCAGTTGTAGTGAGTTAACCACTCTGGTATCTTGCGCCATGCCTGTCGCGCAGCCTGCACCGCCAACTCACTCCCCGCGCTTCTTTCGGAACTCTGCGTTGGCCCAGCGCTCTCTGCGTCGCAGCGTCAACCATCCAAATTGCCGGGGGTGGCACCCCCCATCGGACCAAAGCGGGAGGAAATCCGACGTTGAGAAATGGTAGGATTCTGGACTCGACCATGGCACGAATCGCATCACGCATAGCAGAACTGACTGGCGAGGGCGCACTCTCCGTCTTCGCGCGCGCCAAGGAACTCGAAAAGCTCGGTCGCTCCATCATCCATCTCGAGCTGGGTGAGCCGGATTTTCATCCTGCCGCGCCGGTGGTCGACGCCTTGCGTGCTGCCGTTGCCGCCGGCCGCGATCGCTACGTTTCTCCCCGCGGCATTCCCGCCCTGCGCGAAGCCGTGGCCGACTACCTGCAGCGCACCCGCGGAGTGCACGCCGCGCCGGAACAAATCCTGATCGCTCCCGGCTGCAAGATGGCCCTCTCGCTGGCCATGATGGCGCTCATCGAGCCGGGCGATGAAGTCCTTTACCCCGATCCCGGATTTCCCATCTATCCGTCCTTTGTCCGCGGCCTCGGCGCCAGGGCCGTTCCGTTTTTCCTGGAAGAGAAAAACCGCTTTCAGCCGGACCTGCGCGAGATTGCCGCAAAAATTTCGCCCCGCACCAAGGTGCTGATTTTCAATTCGCCGAATAATCCCACCGGAACCGTTTTCAGCGGCGCGGCGCTCTCGCAAATTGCCGAACTTGCTGCCCAATACGACCTCTGGATCCTCGCCGACGAAATTTATGCCCGCATTCTTTTTAGCGGCGAGTACAAATCCATCTGGTCCCTGCCCGGAATGGCCGAGCGCACCGTCATCATCGATGGCTTCTCCAAAAGCTTTGCCATGACTGGCTGGCGCCTGGGATACGCCGTCGCCCCGCAGCGCGTGATTGACGCCATGGACTTGCTGGTGCTTAACACGTTTACCTGCGTTGCAGAATTCACCCAGGTTGCCGCCATCGAAGCCTTGCGCGATTCCACCGATGCCGTGGACGCGATGGTCGCCGAGTATGGCAAGCGCCGCGAACTGTTCGTCGCCGGCCTAAATCGCATTGCCGGCTTCCGCTGCCAGCCGCCGGACGGTGCGTTCTACGCCTGGGTCAACATCGAAGACACCGGCCTCTCCGCGCAAGAACTCGCCGCACCCTTGCTCGAAGAAGCCGGAGTCGCTGCCATCGCTGGCGCTGCATTCGGCTCCGCCGGAAAAAATTATCTGCGCTTCTCGCTGGTGAGCGCCCGCAACCTGTTGGAAGAAGCCCTCGAGCGCATCGAGCGC
>CATPAM010000504.1 GCA_955651735.1 Candidatus Acidiferrales bacterium
GGATCGACCTTCTCTTGTGCCAGAAGCACCCAGCCCAGGGAGTTGTGGGCTTCGGCGCTGCCCGGCGCAAGGCGCAGAACTTTTTCAAAAGCTGTTTCCGCCGCTAAGAGGTCGCCCCGCTGCAGCGCTTGCATGCCCTGCGCGTAAAGCGCCTCGGCCTGCGCAGGAACTCTCGTTTTCTGGGCGGCGCTCAGCGCGTGCGGATCGAATCCCAGCAAGACCGTAAAGAATAAGGCCGCAAGTGCGGAAAAACGAAGCGCGAAACCAGCCAGAATGCGAAGCGTCGTCACAAAATCCATAATCGCTTTCCATCGAAATAGTAGCACGCACGCGACGAGCCTTTGCCCGCTGACCGGTGCGCCTTGACCGACATGCGGCCGCCACCTACTATGCCGATGGGACATGATTTTCAGAAATCCTTCTTGTTCGCACGGCTTTTCCCGTGCGTTGCAATTTTGCCTGTCACTGCTGCTGTCTTCCCTTTTTGCGGCGACAGGCGGTTCCAGCAGCCAAGACTCAAAATCAACGAAGCGTCTGGCCTATTTCATTGACGTGGCGAAGGAAGCCGGCCTCACCATGATGAATGTCTTCGGCGGTGTGGACACGAAGAAATACATCATCGAGACCACCGGCACGGGCGTGGCGATTTTCGATTACGACAACGACGGCTGGCCGGACATTTTCGTAGTGAACGGAACGAAGCTGGAGGGATTTCCGGCAGGCAAAGCCCCGACCAATCATCTTTATCGCAATAATCATGACGGAACTTTCACCGATGTCACCGAAAAGGCGGGGTTGGCACGCACCGGATGGGGCCAGGGCGTTTGCGTCGGCGACTACGACAACGATGGATGGGAAGACCTGTACGTCACCTACTACGGCAAGAACGTTCTGTATCACAACAACGGCAACGGAACGTTCACCGACGTGAGCGATAAGGCCGGCGTGGGCGGCTCCGGCAAGGCTTGGGGAACCGGCTGCGCGTTTGTCGACTACGATCGCGACGGCCGGCTCGATCTAATGGTCGCGAACTATGTCGATTTTGATTTGTCCGCGGCGCCTGCTCCTGGCGACCGGCCAAGCTGCATATGGAAAGGCGTGCCGGTAATGTGCGGGCCGCAAGGCTTGCCGGGCGCAAAAAATATTCTCTACCACAATCGCGGGGACGGCACGTTTGAAGACGTCACGACCAAGGCGCACATCGATCAGACCACCGGGCATTACGCTTTCAGCGTCACCACCCTGGATTTCGACGACGATGGCAGGACTGAAAATATCGTAGCAAGCCAAATCAATAAAAAAAAAATGTACAACCACAATCGCGACGGGACGTTTACCGACGTAGCCATCACCGCCGGGCGGCCTTCAACGAAGACGGTCGCGCGCAGGCAGGCATGGGCTCGACGGTGGCAGACTACGATGGCGACGGCAAGCTTGACATTTTCAAGACCAACTTCTCCGACGATACCGCAACCCTGTATCGCAACAACGGCGACGGCACCTTCGACGATGTTACCTACCGGGCCGGGCTTGGCCTGAACACGCAGTATCTGGGCTGGGGCGCGATGTTTCTCGACTTCGATAATGATGGCTGGCCCGATCTGCTTCTGGTGAACGGACACGTCTATCCCGAAGTCGACAGCCAACACCTCGGCAGCAACTTTCAGGAGCCGCGCATCCTCTATCACAACCACGGCGACGGCAAATTCACGGATATCTCGGCGAGCGCCGGCCCAGGAATCACGAAAGCAATATCATCGCGAGGACTAGCGGTGGGCGATCTTTGGAACGATGGCCGCATGTCCGCGGTGGTCAGCAACATGAACGCGCCGCCGAGCCTGCTGGTCAACCAGGTGCGCACGCCCAACCACTGGGTGGCGTTGCGAACGGTCGGCACTAAGTCGAATCGCGATGGAATCGGCGCGCGCATCCGGCTGAGGGCCGGCGCGCGCACGCTCATCGATGAGGTGCGCAGCGGCTCCAGCTTCGATTCCAACAACGACATGCGCGTGCACTTCGGCTTGGGCACGGCCGCCAAAATCGATTGGGTAGAAGTGCGCTGGCCCAGCGGATTTCTTGAAAGATTTGAAAACGTAGGCGTTGATGGCGTTCGCACGATCAAGGAAGGAACGGGCGCGCCAGCAAGCCCCGCCGCCGGGAAGAATTAGCTGTACAGATTTTCCGCTGGACAAAGGGTGCCAAACTAATCTCCCACCGCTTACCGTGCCGCTGATGCCAGTCGTTCTCTCGTCACTTGCGACTGACGCCCGCGTGAATAGCGGCTCTCCTTTGTTGAACCGGCGCCGGCCTAGATGCTCAAAAGCGGTCTCGCTTTGAAGAAACGAGGTCGGCTCCCGTAACCTTCAGAGTTTTCTTGTAGATCTTTTTCAGGCGAGCTAGAAAATCGGGCCGCTGTGGCGGAGAGTCAGGCCGCGCGGGCAACAACCGGGCTACGGTTCGTTTGCGTCTTCTCACACCACTTCCTTCTCGAACGTCATAGTAGAATCGCCACCTGGTGCGAGATGTTGAAGCGCAGCATCAAGGTAGCAAAAACGTTCAAAGCCACGCTCGAGCGCATCCAATCGCGTCTCGGGTGGACCATTATTCGCATCCCGTTCGATGTCGCCAAAATCTGGGGGACTCGCGGCCAGTTGCGCGTGAAAGGCGAAATCAACGGCTTCGCATTTCGCACCTCGCTCTTTCCCGCTCGCGGGGGCGGGCACATTCTGCTGGTCAACAAGCGCATGCAGAAGGGCGGCGACGTGCGCCAAGGCATGTCCGCTCTGTTTCGTCTTGCGCCTGACCTCGAGGAACGTGTTGCCGTCGTTCCCGGCGAGCTCAAACGCTTCTTCAGGGAAGACGCTTACCTGAGGCGATGGTTCGAGAAGCTGAACTACTCCACGCGCAACGAAATCGGCAAATGGATTGTCCAGGTCAAGAGTCCGGAGGCTCGCGTCCGGCGCGCCGAGCAGATGGCCGAGCGCTTACTCGCGGTCATGGAGGCAGAACACGAGCTTCCGCCTGTATTGCAAGTATCCTTCGCGCACGATCCCCGCGCCCTCGAGGGCTGGAAGCGCATGTCCCCCTCGCAACGCCGCAGGCACTTGTTCGGAATCTTCTATTACCGCACCCCGGAGGCGCGAGCGCGCCGTATCGAGAAAACGCTTCAAGACGCCTTGGCCTTCGCCGAAAGAAAACTCGAAGGGGAGTGTGTAGCGCTCGACTAGTTGCCCTCCTGCGTTCGGGGAGCGACGAAGGTCCGATGCATTTATATACGCGATGCATTCCATTCAAATCTTGGTTTACGCTGTGTTTTCGACCAAAGTAGAATGGAGGCCCAGCCGAAA
>CATPAM010000505.1 GCA_955651735.1 Candidatus Acidiferrales bacterium
CGGAGCAAATTGCGAGATTCCGGTTTTCGCCGGATGGGACAAAACTGGCGATCGAGCGCGGGCATGTGGAGTCCGACGCAGTGCTGCTGCGCGACACCCCTCGGTAAGCGAAATCTCGGAATCGGTCGTTGGTGTGCCGCCCTCCCCCCTTTTTTCATAAGTGCTGATTCTGAAGGGAATTAAAGTGGTTTGTCTTGATACGCTTTTGGAAGTGTTGACTCTAAAGGCGGTTACGACGGCGCGTTTTGGACGCGTAGATCACCCCGCTCCCTCGTTTTTTGGAAGTACGAGGTCGAAACTTCCTAAGGTCTGAAAGTCGGTAGGTTGCGAGCTGGAGCGGCGCGCAGACCTACAGGCGAGGTGCCTATGAATGGAGGGTGGAGCGGGCTGGCGTTTGGCAATCACGATTCGTTTTGCTGCACGGATATATCACTACAACTGTGCGGAAGGGCAAAAACGGCCATCTGTCCTAAATTCCGCGAAACGCATTCTTAGACTGGGTTGCAACGGAAGACTGCCCTTACGAAGTGATCCTGACAGAGCAAAAGCCTCAGGCCATAGGGCGGACCTGAGCTACAAGGTGATTTGCTATCGCTGTGATGCCTCGCCGGCTGCGACGCGGCGGTTGAAGTCCGCGGACTTTTTCTTTGGAACACTGAGCGTCTGCCACTTTTCGCCCGCAAAATGTTTGGCGAGGAACACAATCTGGCCGACGTGATGCGCGTAGTGCCCGACCTGGCGGTTGATGGCTTGCATCACCGAATGCGGCTCGGTGCGGATGGTGATTGTGCGCGCCAAGTCTTCGTCGCTCAGCGCGTCTAGCACATCAAGACAAATCTTCCAGCCCGCTTCCCACAGCGCCACCAGCCCGGTGCGGGTCTGTGGCGGCGCTTCAAATTCCGTGTCGCGATTGCGATCCGGCTTTTCGCCATCGGTGGTCAGAAAGTCGGTCCAGCGCGAGCGCATGTTGCCGGCCATGTGCTTGACGATGATGGCGATGGAATTGGATTCGGGGTCGAGCGTGGTGAACAGATCCGCGTCGGGACATTGCTCGATGGCGCGATCGCCGAGCTTTTTGTAGTAACGCAGCAGGTCGCGCGCATCCTTGGTGTAAGAGGTTGTGAATTGGTGTGCCATGAGGCTATTCTCTGCGTGCGGACCGGGAAGTCAATTGTAAGGCGGACAGCCAGAAAGGGCTGTCCCGCAAATGCGCTTGACATTTCGCCTTTTGTTCGCCTAAGCTTCCCGCGCTGCAACTTCCGCAACTTAATCTTCCTCATGAGAGGCAACCATGACCATAGGCCAATCCATGCTTGGTGAATTCGATCAAGAAATGCAAAACACCCGCAAGGTTCTCGAGCGTGTCCCCGACGAGAAGTGGAACTGGAAACCGCACGATAAATCCGGAACGGTCGGCTGGCTAGCCGGGCACATCGCAACTCTTCCTGGATGGACCACCATGACCATCAACACTGAGGAACTCGACTATGCTCCGGTGAACGGCCCTTCGTACCAACCGCCCAAAACCGAAAGTCGCAAGGATGTTCTTGCCGTCTTCGACAAGGAAGCGGCGGAAGCGCGTGCGGCGCTCGCTGCCGTGAGCGATCAGGAAATGCTGAAGGGTTGGAAGCTGCTTGCCGGCGGTCAGGAGATCTTCACGATGCCGCGCATAGCCTGCATCCGCGGCATGGTGATGAATCACCTGATTCACCATCGCGCCCAGCTCGGCGTCTACTTCCGCTTGCTGGGTATCCCGGTGCCCGGCCTCTACGGTCCGAGCGCCGACGAAAACCAGGCGACCGCTGCCGGCACCGCGAACTAACGCACTTCGCTACAGTCGAGGGGGGGCACAACCAGGCCGTGCCCTCCCTCTTCTTCTACTTGTTCTTTCTGCTCTAGCCTCCGTGACCTTCGTGTTCGGCCTTCGCTTTTCCGCAGCGAAGCGCCTGCCTCGCGCATCCGATATAATGTTGTTTGCCAGGGAGGTCTTCCATGGAAACGCCCGTAATCCTCTCCGCCGTCCGCACTGCCATCGGAAAATTTCAGGGCGGACTTTCGAGTTTCTCCGCCGTTGACCTCGGCGCGAAAGCCGCCGCCGAAGCCATCCGCCGCTCCGGCCTGGAGCCCCAACAGATCGACGAAGCCATCCTGGGCAATGTGGTGCAAGCCGGGCTGGGGCAGAATCCCGCGCGCCAAGCCGCGCTTAAAGGCGGCTGCGCCCCTCGAGTCGCGGCGATGACCATCAACAAAGTATGCGGCTCGGGACTGAAAGCCGTCGCGCTCGCCGCGCAAGCGGTGCAGCTCGGCGAATCTGAAATCGTGGTTGCCGGCGGCATGGAATCGATGTCGAACTGCCCGTACTTGCTGCCGCAGGCGCGGACGGGCTACCGGCTGGGCGATGGCAAGATCGTGGACTCGATGATTCATGACGGACTTTGGGACGCTTACGAAGATTTTCACATGGGGATGACCGGCGAGTTGGTGGCGGAGAAATATGGGATCACGCGGGAAGAGCAGGATCGTTTTGCGGTGGAAAGCCACCAGAAAGCGGTGCGCGCGCGCAAATCGTGTTTCTTTGAGGCGCAGATTCTGCCCATCGAGGTTCCGCAGAAAAAGGGCGAGCCGGTGGTGATCAAATACGACGAATCGCCGCGCGAAGATACATCGATGGAGGCACTGGCGAAGCTGAAGCC
>CATPAM010000506.1 GCA_955651735.1 Candidatus Acidiferrales bacterium
CACCAACACTGCTCCCCGTGGCGTCGGGTGGTGATCTAAACGCCTAAAGGACGAAAAAAATGAATCCGCAAACGCCCAACCCTAATGGCACCAATGTAGTAGACCCCTCCCCATCCGCTCCGGCCCCCGGCGCTCGCTGCTATCGGCTGTCCGCCGTGAACCCCGCCGACACGTTTAACCTTTTCGTCCGTTTTTCCATCGAACGTAGGGATGGAAATCACAGCATTAGGAGGCGTCATGCAGACGCGCAAGCTTGGAAACTCAGACATGCACATCACGCCTGTAGGCTACGGAGCCTGGGCCGTTGGCGGCTCGGGTTGGGACTTCGCCTGGGGCGCCCAAGACGACGACGAATCGATCGGCGCGATTCACCGCTCCCTCGAGCTCGGCGTCAACTGGATCGACACCGCCGCCGTCTACGGTATCGGCCACTCCGAGGAAATAGTCGCGCGTGCCCTGCGCGAATGGAAAGGGCAGGGCCCGTACGTCTTCACCAAGTGTGTCATGCGCTGGGACAAGAACGGCCGCGTCACCAAGGTGCACTCGGCCGCTTCCATCCGCCAGGAATGCGAAGACAGCCTGCGGCGCTTGCAGGTCGACGTCATCGACCTCTATCAAATCCACTGGCCGCCCGAAGACAACGGCCCCGGCCTCGAAGAATCCTGGCAAACCCTCGCAGCGCTGCGCAAAGAGGGGAAAGTCCGCTGGATTGGCGTCTCCAATTTCGACGTGCCGCAGCTCCAGCGCGCAGAAAAAATCGCTCCCGTCACCTCGCTCCAGCCGCCCTACTCGCTCATTCGCCGCCGCATCGAAAGCGAAATCCTGCCCTACTGCGAGCGCCGCGGCATCGGCGTGATCGTCTACTCCCCAATGGCCTCCGGCTTGCTCACCGGCGCAATGACCCGCGAGCGCGCCGCAAACCTGCCGGAGGACGACTGGCGCAGGAATAGCCCCGAATTTCGCGAGCCTCGGCTCTCCCAAAATCTTCAGCTGGTCGAGCGTTTGAGAAACGTCGCCGCGCGCTATGGAACCACTCCCGGCGCCATCGCCATCGCCTGGACCCTACGCCTTCCCGCCGTCACTGGTGCAATCGTCGGAGCGCGCAACGCCAAGCAAGCCGAAGGCGTCATGCGTGCCGGCGAAATCAAGCTGACTCCGCAGGACATCGCGGAAATCGAAGGCCTCGCCGCGCAAGTCGCGCGTTAGAGAGGAAAAATGAACCTCGGACTGCAAGGAAAGCTCGCCGTCGTGTCCGGCTCGACCGCAGGCATCGGCTTGGCAATTGCCGCCGCGCTCGCTGCGGAAGGCACCAAGGTCGTCGTAAATGGCCGCACGCAAGCTCGCGTCGACGCTGCCCTCAAAACCATTCAGCAGCATGTACCCGGCGCCGAACTGCGCGGTGTCGCTGCTGACCTCGGTACCGCCGCGGGCGTTGAGAGCTTCCTCCACCAAATTCCCAACGCCGATGTGCTCGTAAACAATCTCGGCATCTTCGAGGCCAAGTCATTCTTCGAAATTTCCGATGCTGCCTGGATGCACTTTTTTGAAGTGAACGTCCTAAGCGGTGTGCGCCTCGCGCGCGCTTATCTTCCCGGAATGCTCAAGAAAAATTGGGGCCGCGTTATTTTCATCTCCAGCGAATCCGCGCAGCACATTCCCGCCGAGATGATTCACTATGGCATGACCAAAACCGCGCAGGTAGCGGTGGCCCGCGGCCTTGCCGAATCCGTGGCGGGCACCGGCGTCACCGTCAACTCCGTTCTTCCCGGACCCACCGCCTCCGAAGGCGCCGCCGATTTCATCGACAGCGTGGCCAGGGAGCAAAAGCTGACCAAACCCGAAGTCGAGAAATGGTTCTTCTCCAATATCCGCCCGACCTCGCTCCTCAAGCGCTTTGAAACGCCCGAGGAAATCGCCACCGTCGTCGCGTTCGTGGCCAGCACGCAATCCGTGGCCATTAACGGCGCCGCCGTCCGCGCCGAAGGCGGCGTCGTCCGCAGCATCTTTTGACAAAGCGCTGCGCGCGCATGGCGAAGGTTCCAGGCACGACTCTGCTACAATCTGGCGCGAAAGGGAGGCGACCCATGGCTGAACAGAGTCTTGCGAATCATGGCAAATTTTTCCCGCCATTTCATTTTTTCGTCATACCCGTGATGGTGATTAATTTTATCTGGTCGATCTATCGCTGGACGGTGGCCGGGTTTTCACTGGATGGATTCGAGCGCGTACTGCTCGCGGCCGCACTGCTGGTGGGATTTGAGAGCGCGCGCAGGATGGCGCTGACGGTGCAAGACCGCGTGATTCGCCTCGAGGAGCGGCTGCGCTACGAGCGCGCGCTGCCGGCGGACCTCAAGGCGCGTATCGGGGAATTCACGGTGAGCCAGCTTGTTGCGCTGCGATTCGCCAGCGATGCGGAGCTTCCGGCGCTGGCCCGCAAAGTGCTTGATGACAAAATTAACGAGCGCAAGGCCATCAAGCAAATGGTGAAGAACTGGAAACCGGATTATCTACGCGCATAGTTTCCCTGGAGGCGCAAATGCCAAAAGCAACGTGGGCTGGAAAAGTCATCGCGGACAGCAACCGCTGTGTCGTCGTCGAAGGGAACCAATATTTCCCCGCCGACGCCGTGAAAAAGGAATTCTTCAGGCCGAGCGCGCACACTACCGAATGCCCCTGGAAGGGCACCGCGCACTACTACCATCTCGAAGTCGACGGCATGAAAAACGAAAACGCCGCCTGGTATTATCCGCACCCCAAACCCGCCGCCGCCGAAATCAAGGATCGCATTGCCTTCTGGAAGGGAGTGCGCGTCGAGGCTTGATTCTATGAAAAAGAACATCGTTTTCGCGATTGCGTCGCTGATCCTTGTTGCGTCCACAGTTCGGTCGCAATCTTCAGCATCCTCTGCGGAGCAG
>CATPAM010000507.1 GCA_955651735.1 Candidatus Acidiferrales bacterium
CCAGCACGGCGGCCAAGACCACGACGCTGACGAAAGCGAGCGCCTGGCGGTTGAGTTCGCTGACGCCCGCGTCGTCGCGCGCCTGCGCTAGACTGCGTTGCGCGACGATTGCCCAATTCAACTCAGGCAACGTGCTAAACGTGCCGACCATTTCGACATTGCGTCCCTTAACTTGCTGTGTAAAGCGAACTGTTTCGGTGCTACGCAGCTCTTGCGGCAGCGTCCGGATTTGCTTGACCAGGTTGGAATTGGTACTCAAGTCCGTGCCCGGAACGAAATTTTTCGTGTCCCAATGCGCTACGATATGCCCGGAGTGATCTACGATAAACACGCTGCGGCCGCGCACGCTGGCATCCTGCAACCGTCGCAGCAGCGGATCAAGCGACACCACGGCGGCCAGCATGCCCGTGAAATTTTCGTTGATGTCCTTGAGCGGCACGGCCACCACAAAGGCGGGGCGATCGTTGGGTTCCAGCGCGAGCGGGTCGCTGCGGAATTCGCCAGACTGCTGCATGCACCACACGAACGCGCGCTGCAACGCCTTGGCCACGAAGGGATCCTGGTCGGCGCGGTAATTTCCCTGCGAGGCAACTATGCCTTTGCGGGATTTGCCGACCGCGGTGAGATACAGGAACGTGTTGTTGCTATCCGCAAAGCTTTCCAGCACGCGGGTGACTTTGGGCTCCGCAACGGGGTCTTCCACGTTGTCGCTGACGTTCATCAACGCAAGAATTTGGCGCTCGTTGATGAGCTGTTGCGTCATATTGGCTTCGAAAAACTGGATTTCCTGCGTCAGCGAGCGGGTCAGGTCGCTTTGCTGGATGCGCTCATTGTCCACCAGCTTGTCCTGGCTGAGTTGCAGCACCTGGCGATGGTATAGCCCGATCGGTAGGACGCTGACGAGCAGCAAAGCGCCCAATACCAGCCAAAGAATGCGCACGCGCCCGGTGCGCATGCGTTCCCAGGAGGCTCTGAAGTTCACGGGCATGGGCAGCTTGACAGACATCGCCTTGGGGTCAATTTTAAGGGATTCCGGAAGCTTGCCGGGGAAATGCGAGCGGCGGCGGCGCGGACTTGCAACTGGAACCTTGGTACTAGAGACGGTTGTTAGTCTTGGTTCAACCGACTACTCTCGCTTTTGCGGGCGATTCATTATTTCGCGAATCGCTTCCCGGGGCGGTTTCTCGTGATGAAGGATGGCGGCGACTTGCTCGGTGATGGGCAGCTCGACCTTTGCTTCACGGGCGAGCGCAAGCAGTGCGGCGGTGGTACCCACGCCCTCGGCCACCATGCGCATGCCAGCCAGGATTTCGCCGAGCGCGCGGCCTTTGCCCAGCTCGATCCCGACTTGGCGATTGCGGCTCAGCACGCCCGTGCAGGTAAGCACCAGATCGCCGAGGCCCGCGAGGCCGGTCAGCGTTTCGGGTTGCGCGCCGAGCGCCGCCGCCAAGCGGGACATCTCGGCAAGTCCCCGCGTGATCAGCGCCGCCAGCGGGTTGGAGCCCAGGTCGAGTCCTTGGCAAACGCCAGCGGCGATGGCAATGACGTTTTTCATCGCGCCGGCCAGCTCCACACCCACGACATCATCATTCGTGTACACGCGGAAGTTGGGTGCAGCGAATTCTTCCTGCAATTCGGAAGCGAGAGCGGCATCGCTCGACGCCAGTACGACGGCAGTCGGTTCCCCGCGGGCAGCTTCCGCGGCAAACGATGGCCCGGACAGAACCGCAACACGCAGAGCGAGTTTGGGAAGGAAAACTTCCAGGACCACCTCGCTCATTCGTTTGTGGGTGGCTGGTTCGAGGCCCTTGGCGGCGCTGACAAAAACGGAGCGCGGCGAAGCGCTCGAGGCCGCCGCTGAATAAATAGCGCGAGCATGCGCGGTGGGTATTGCTCCAACAAGAATTCGCGCGCCGGAGATTACGTCCTGAATCTTGCAGGTGACGCTAACCTCCGGCGCCAGGCGATGTCCTGGCAAATACGTGCGGTTTTCGCGGTCGCGTTGGATGGATTCCGCCAACGCGGGATCGTGGACCCAGAGCGAAATGTCGTGCCAGCGTCGGGCGCGCGCGAGCACGATCGCCAGAGCGGTGCCCCAGCTTCCGCCGCCGAGAATGGCAATCCTGCTCAAGCGGCGTCTCTCTTTTTGCCGAAGGAAAATTTTGGCTCTTCGCCCTGCACCAGCCGCTGGATATTGGCGTCGTGCTTGTAAACGATCATCGCGGCCGCGGCCAGCGCGCCGAAAGTGACGACCGGCGGCGGCGCGTGATGCGGCGCCCACAAAAGATAGATCAGCAGTGGCATGGACGCAGCCGCGAAAATCGACGCCAACGAAACGTAGCGCCAGAAGAAAGCAACGAGCAGGAAAACAATCACCGAGCCGAGCATCGCCGGAGCACAGAGCTCCAGGAAAGCGCCGGCCGCGGTGGCCACTCCTTTGCCGCCGCGAAACTTTAGCCAGACCGGGTAGCAATGTCCGAGCAGTGCCGCCAGTGCAGCAATGATCATCCACGTAGCGCTTTCGTTGCTGACAC
>CATPAM010000508.1 GCA_955651735.1 Candidatus Acidiferrales bacterium
GATTTCCGCCGGGTCGCCGGAGTGGCTGCAGCAGCTTGTGCTCGCGGCGGACCAGTTCATCGTGAAACGCGGCTTGCCCGATGAACCCGACGGGCGGAGCGTGATCGCAGGGTATCACTGGTTTGGAGATTGGGGCCGCGACACGATGATTGCGCTCCCGGGATTGACCCTGGCAACCGGACGCACGGAAGTAGCACGGCAAATTCTCCTGGCGTTTGCAAAATACGTCGACGCCGGGATGCTGCCGAATAATTTCCCGGATGCCGGCGGCAAGCCCGAATACAATTCCGTGGATGCGGGGCTCTGGTATTTCGAAGCGGTGCGGCAATATTTCGCCGCGACTCGCGACATCCAGACGCTGCAAAATCTCCTTCCCATTCTGGCAGGAATGATCGACGCGCACGCGAAGGGCACGCGCTACCGGATCCATGTGGATCCAGCGGACGGTTTGCTGTACGCCGGCGAAGCTGACGTGCAGCTCACCTGGATGGACGCGAAGATTGGCGATTGGGTGGTGACGCCGCGCACCGGCAAAGCTGTTGAAATCAACGCGCTGTGGATCAACGCACTCGAGACGATGACGGAGTTCGCGCGAGTGTTGAAGATCTCAAGCGACAATTATCAGCTCCTCTCCAGCAAGGCCAAGGAGGGCTTCCACAAATTTTGGAACGCCGAGCGGCAGTGCTGTTACGACGTGATCGACGCGCCCGGAATCGGCGATGACGCTTCATTGCGACCGAACCAGATCCTTGCGGTGTCGCTGCCGGTCAGTCCGCTGCCGACTGAGCAGCAGAAGGCTGTGGTTGACATCTGCGCAGCCCAACTGTTGACGCCATATGGGCTTCGCAGCCTCGCACCCGGGGAGGCCGGCTACCAGGGGCATTACGGCGGCGGGCCTCGCGAACGCGACGCCGCTTATCACCAGGGAACAGCTTGGGCCTGGCTGCTCGGGCCCTTCGCGTTGGCACACCATCGGGTTTACGTCGACCGCGAGGCGGCGATGCGCTTTCTCGAGCCTCTGGAGACCGCGATTCAGCGCTACGGGCTCGGCACACTCGGCGAGATTTTCGACGGTGACGCGCCGTTTGCTCCGAAAGGATGTATCGCGCAGGCCTGGAGCGTTGGCGAAGTCCTGCGCGCTTGGCTGGAGTTAGCGCGCGAACTGAACTTAGCGGGTGACCGCTCTAAAACGCCAAAGAAAAGCGCCGCGCCGGTCTGAAGGCGGCCCCTACGTTTCGTATAATTCGATCAGGACCTTGCCGGAATTGTGCGAGTTGACCAGGAAAAAATTGACGCGCGTGTTGCCGGCGCCTGCGCGAGTTTGTGGGTAGATGGGCTGCACACCGAAGTTTTCCTTCAGGACTTGCGTGGCGCGATCCACGTCCTGGCAGCGAAACTCTACTTGTTGCACGCCTTCGCCAAATTTTGCCAAGTAGAGAGCAATGGCGCCTTGCCCATCGGGATCGCCTGTGGTTAGTACATCCAGAGAAACATCGTTCGGGAAATGTAGCTCGAATTCTTCGGCGTCTTGATCCGGCGGAACAAGCGCCAGAGGCGGCAATCCGTTGGCTTCGCGAATGCGCGCGAAAGTCGCAGGCCTTACGGCCACACCCACGGTAACGGCAGGGCTCGCGCCGCAGAGCTCAGCAAGTTCCGGATTGCTCCACCACGCATAGGCGGCGCGATCGGCCGGGACTCGCCCGCGCCGATAAATCTCCGTCGCGGCCGCGGAGCGCATCACAGGGTCGCTCGAGGAAAGATCAGCGATAGCGGAGGCAAGCGGGCTGGACATAGATAACCCGAAATTGTAGCGTGAGGACGTAGCCAATGCGAAGCGCGGCCGGCGCAAGTAACCAAAGTGCCGCGTTTTTCATCCCAAGTGCTATGCCAAAGCCAGTGATGTTGACGGTGGATGACGATCCGGAGGTGTTGCGCGCCATCGAGCGTGACCTGCGCGGGCATTATGCCGAGCACTACCGAGTGATGCGCGCAAACTCCGGTAGCGCCGCGCTGACCACCCTCCGCGAGCTCAAAGCCCGCAATAATCCCGTCGCGCTTCTCCTGGCCGACCAGCGCATGCCACAGATGGACGGCGTAGGCTTTCTCACGCAAGCGATGGACATTCATCCGCAGGCCAAGCGCGCACTGCTCACCGCATACGCCGATACCAACGCAGCCATCGACGCCATCAACGAAGCGCGCGTGCACTACTACCTGATGAAACCGTGGGACCCGCCCGAGGAGAAACTCTTCCCCGCTCTCGACGATCTGTTGCATGACTGGACCGCGCAGTTTCGTCCTCTGTACGAGGGTATCCGTGTTTTGGGCACGCGCTGGTCTTCCCGCGCTTACGAGCTGCGCGATTTTCTCGGCCGCAATCAAGTGCCGTACCAGTGGATCGACGTCGAGGTCGCGTCGACCGATCCCGAGGTGCGCCGGCTCCTCGACTCTCTAGGCCCGGAAGCAGAAACCTTGCCGCTCATACTTTTCCCGGACGGTGAGCGCCTAGCCGAGCCGCCCTTTCCGGCGGTGGCCAGCAAGCTGGGTCTGCACACCAAAGCACAGACGAATTTTTACGACCTCGCAATCATCGGCGGCGGCCCCGCAGGACTCGCCGCGGCCGTCTATGGCGCATCGGAAGGCTTGCGCACTGTGATTGTTGAGCGCGAAGCTCCTGGCGGCCAAGCGGGGCTCAGCTCGCGCATCGAAAACTATTTGGGATTTCCCTCCGGACTGAGCGGCGGCGATTTGGCGCGCCGCGCGGTTGCCCAGGCGCGACGCTTCGACGTGGAAATTCTTTCTCCGCAAGAGGCGCAAAACCTGCGCATGGACGGCCCCTACCGGCACATTAAACTTTCCGACGGCTCGGAAATCTCCTGCCACGCTTTGCTGCTAGCCATGGGAGTACAGTGGCGTGCGCTAGACGTGCCGGGAATAGAGCGGCTTCAAGGCGCGGGCGTCTATTATGGCGGCGGGGCCTCGGAAGCCATTGCCTGCAAGGGCGAAACGGTTTACATCGTGGGCGGCGCGAACTCTGCCGGGCAAGCAGCGATGCATTTCTCGAAATTCGCGCAAAAGGTGATCATGCTGGTGCGCGGCGGTTCGCTTGCGAGTACTATGTCGCACTATCTGATCGAGCAGATCGAGAAGACGCCGAATATTGAAGTGTGGACGCACACCAGCGTGATAGAAGTTCACGGCGATACGCACCTCTCGGATATCACGATTCAGCGAGCCGTGACCGCGGAAGTCGAGAAGGTGCCGGCTACCAGCTTGTTCATTTTCATCGGCGCTCAGCCGCGCACGGAATGGCTCGATGGCTTGATCAAACGCGACGAACGTGGCTTCATTTTGTCCGGCCCGGATTTACTTAAAGATGGAAAAAGGCCCGAAGGCTGGACCCTGGACCGCGATCCCGGGCTGTTGGAGACGAACGTTCCCGGCGTTTTTGTCGTGGGCGACGTGCGGCACGGCTCGGTGAAGCGGGTGGCATCCGGTGTCGGCGAAGGCGCCGTCGTTGTGCAGTTCATGCATCAATATCTGGCCAAGGTGCAGTGACCCTCTCGAATCAAGTTTGCATGAACGCGGAAAGGCGACGAAACGCATGACGGAAATGCCGGACAAGGCACACACGGAATCGTTGATCGCTGGCCTGCGCAAAGTGCCCGCATTTGCGGATCTCTCGCAGGACGATCTCGAATGGTTCATCGGCCACGCGAAGGAGCGCCGCGCAAAGCCGGGTGAGGCCGTGACGGTGGAAGATTCGCCGGCTGAGCTCATGCTGGTCCTGCTGGAGGGTGAAATTCGCGGCCGCCGTGAGGCGGATGGACCCGACAGCCAGACCTATACGGTGCAAGGACCCGCCGTCTCCGGATACCTGCCGTTTTCACGAATGAAAAAAGTACCCCTGACCGCGCGAGCGGTCACGCCGCTGCACGCCCTCACGCTGCACTCCTCGCACTTTCCCGAAATGTTGCATCGCATGCCGGTACTGGCGCAACGGCTGGTGGGCGTGCTGACCGACCGCGTGAGGAGTTTCACGCTGGTCAGCCAGGAACGGGAGAAGCTCGCGGCACTCGGCAAGCTCTCCGCAGGTTTGGCGCACGAATTGAATAATCCATCCGCTGCCGCCCGCCGCTCCGCGGGAGCGCTTCGCGATTGCCTTGCACGCCTGCGCCAGGTGGGGCGTTCTTCCACCATCGGCCCGCAAGATTGCGCGATGTTGGCGAAGCGTGAAGAGGAAATTCGTGCGGCGCTGAAGCCGGCGCAATTCAAAGATGAATTCGAGCGCGTGGAACGCGAAGAGGCCATTCAGGGTTGGCTGGAGGACCGCAAAGTTCCGGAGGCGTGGAAATTGGCGCCTCTCCTGGCCGAAGCTAACTTGACCGACGCCCAGCTCGCAAGCTTCGCCGCCACAGCGGGTGCATCGCTCGGACCGGAGCTAACCCGCTTTGCCACGCTCCTCGAGATGGAGCGCATCGCCGACGACCTTGAGCACAGCACCACCCGTATCTCTGACCTCATCAAGGCCATCAAGGAATATTCCTACATGGACCAGGCCAAACTGCAGGAGGTGGACGTCACCAAGAGCCTGGAAACCACGCTGACCATCATGCATCACAAGCTCAAGCGCGGCATCGCGGTGACTCGCAATTACGCGCCGGACCTGCCAAAGATCATGGCCTACGGTAGCGAACTCAACCAAGTGTGGACCAACCTGATCGATAACGCCGCCGACGCCATGGGCGACAACGGCAAACTCCGCATCCGCACGGCCCGCGAGAACGATTTCATCCTTGTGGAGATCGCCGACAATGGTCCCGGCATTCCCCCCGACGTCAAGTCGCGCATTTTCGAGCCATTCTTCACCACCAAGGGCGTGGGCGAAGGCACCGGTTTGGGCCTCGACTTCGTCTATCGCATCGTTACCGGCATGCACGGGCAAGTTTCCGTGGATTCCGTGCCCGGCGACACACGCTTCGCGGTGCGCATCCCGATTCAAGTTTCCGGATAGCTCGACGAGGGACAAACCATGGCCGACGCTTGCACGCACACCGATCAAATTCGCCACCTCAAACCCAAGGTGCATGTCTGCGAGGAGTGCGTCAAAATGGGCGACACCTGGGTGCACCTGCGGCTTTGCGAGATCTGTGGCCAAGTAGGCTGCTGCGACTCCTCGAAGAACAAGCACGCCACCAAGCATTTTCGCGCCACGAAGCACCCTATCGTGAAATCCATCGAGCCGGGTGAAGGCTGGTTTTGGTGCTACATCGATGAGGTAATGTTTGAAGAGGGATGAAGCGCGAATCTCTTGCGTCATGCGCGCGACTTAACTGGAAAAAGAAGCGAAGCCGCAAGCGCCATCAGCAGAATCCCTGCAACCACTAGCAAGGAAATATGTTCGGGAATGTCCACCCATTTGTGCGCAATCATCTTTGCACCGATGAAGGTCAACACAAATGACAGGCCCACGGTCAGGAAGCGCAGGCGCGACAGCACGCCTGCCAGCAGGAAATACATCGCCCGCAAGCCCAGAATCGCGAAAACGTTGGAGGTGTAGACGATGAAGGGATCCTGCGTGATGCCGAAGATCGCCGGAATGGAATCGATAGCCAGCGTGATATCCGTGATTTCAACCACCAGTAGGACCAAAAACACCGGCGTCGCGTAGAGTTTCCCGCCCGTGCGTACGAAGAAATGTTTGCCCTCGTAGTCGTGCGTGACGCGAAGATGCTTGCTCGCAAAGCGGAAGATAAAGCTTTTTTCAGGGTGAACTTTTTCCTTTTTCACAAACAGCATGTGAATGCCGGCGTACACGATGAACGCGCCAAAAACGTACAGCACCCACGAAAAGCGCTGAATCAGCTCCGCGCCCGCCAGAATCATTGCTCCGCGCATCACCAGCGCGCCCAGAATGCCCCATTCAAGCATGCGGTGTTGGAAACGCTCGTCGACCGCAAGCGTACGGAAGATCACCAGAAAGAGAAACAGATTGTCGACACTGAGGGCTTTTTCAATCAAGTAGCCGGTGAAGAATTCGAGGCCCGCTTGCTTCCCGGAATAGTGCAGAATGCCCAAGCCAAACAGAATCGAGAGCGCAACCCACAGCAAGCTGAAGAACCCGGCTTCGCGCAAGCTGACCTTGTGCAAGCGCCGGTTGAACACGCCCAAGTCCAAAGCTATAAACGCCAGAATGAAAACGTTGAATCCAATCCAAAGCAGGGGAGTGCCCATAGTGAAGCGCGCGGCGCGTCAGGGAGTCGACGCGTGCGTCTCAAGAGCATTCAGGTTGGTGAGATCGACGCGTGTGGTCTGCCCCGCGCGGATGGTTACCAGCACGTCCCAACCGAGCCTTGTGTCGCCGGCGTTGGCATCCAAATTCAGCGTGCTGACCCAGTACTCTCCGGGAGCGAGACTGGAAACCGAGGCGCGGCCGTCCAGATCAGTATCTGCTTTCGCGGCAAGATACTTCGTCTGCGCGAATTCCGGTGCCATGCGTAGTATGCGGTGCCTGTGGTCGGCTTGAATTTGCGACCACTGTTGCTGCGGATTCACGCCTACCAATTCCAATTCAATTCCGTTGACCGTGGACGGATTGTTCTGTATGAACTTCTTCAGCGCCACGTAGTATTCCTGCAGTTGCTTGTTGTAGCGATCCGGATGCGTCGTCTTGTCGGCGTCGGCATATCTCGGCTTGGGAATTCCAGTTGTCACGCCGCCGCTATTGGAATGCTGATAGGCCAAAAGAAATTCGGGCACATGGATGATGTCGTCGGGCGTGACCAGGCGGTCCAACTCGGGCATGGTCAAATCGAGAATCTCGTGCGCTTTTAGCCACTCCTTCAGTTCGCTGGACACCTTTAGGCCTTCGATAAATGTCTCGCGCGGCGGAACTACGTTTTCCCCTTCCACTTCTTTCACGATTTCGGCGTAGCTCTTGGTCAGAACATAAAACGTGAACTGTCGCACCGGCTCCGGGCGCGCCGCCGTCGGCGTGATGCGCGCCGCAAAGTCAAGCGAGCCGGTAGCACTTTGCCCCCATGCACCGGGCGCCGCACAGACCGCCAAGCACAGCATCGCCAATGAAGTTACGACGGTTTTCCGCACCAACGCCATCGTAGCAGAATGCTGGTAGCCATTGGGGAAGAAGGACGGCCGCGTTGCTCTACTCGTTTAGCGACGTGAGGCGAGCATTACGAGGATCGACGAAGCGCGAAAAGACCGCTGCACTCAGAATTGTACGGGGAAATCCGCTAGTACAGTCGGAACGTAACTTCGATGGGCACGATGGTCGGGACAATCTTCCCATTCGGCCCCACGGCAGGTTTGAACTTCCAGCCCCTGACGGCTTCGATGGCTTTCTCTTCCAAGCCGAGACCCGGGCCTTTCACAACGGAGATGTTGGTCGCGCGCCCATCGGTGGTGATCGTCACCTGCAACACCACCGTGCCTTGATACTTGGCTTTGCGCGCTTCGTCGGAATACTGCGGTATCGGGCAATACAAACAAATCGGCACGCCGACACCGTTCACGCCCGCGCGAAACGCGCCGCCGCCGGTGCCGCCGCCCTCGCCAGGACCAAGGCCCCCGCCAGTGCCGCTGCCGATTCCGGTGCCGTTGCCGTGTCCAAGCGAATCAGAGTACGCGGAAGCCAGCGGGTCGCCGAATGTCGACATGTTCGGACTTGGAACTTTCAAGTCCGGCGGACCGAGCAACGACGGATCCATGGCCAGTTTCGGATTCAGATTCTGAATCTTCACCTGCGGCGGGATGGCGCCGAGCGGGGCGATGTTCGAGACGCCGGTGATGTTGATCGACTTCAAGCCGGGATCGCGCTTGGTTTGCCAAAAGAGCGTGGCGACCCACTCGGCACACGCTTCCTGCAC
>CATPAM010000509.1 GCA_955651735.1 Candidatus Acidiferrales bacterium
CCCGGGCAGGAATCTTCCGAAACGATTGAAACGGGAACACGCGCTGCGGCCCGCGGAGGGTTCACCGCGGTTTGCTGCATGCCGAACACAAAACCGGTGAACGACACCGCGAGTGTGACGCGATTCGTTCTCGATCGCGCCAAAGCGTGCGTCGGCGTGCGCGTGTGGCCCATTGGCGCGGCAACTGTGGGCAGCAAAGGTGAAGCCATCGCGGAAATCGCGGCCATGAAGCAAGCGGGAGTTGTTGCGGTCAGCGACGATGGAAAACCGATCGCCACGGCTAAACTTGCGCGCCACGTCATGGACTATTGCTGTTCGCTGGACATCCCAGTGATCGAGCACGCCGAAGATGTTTCGCTCGCTGCCGGGGCAGTGATGCGTGAAGGCGTGACATCCACGCGATTGGGCTTGGCCGGAATGCCTGCCGCCGCGGAATCCGTTTGCGTGGCTCGTGACGTTCAGCTTGCCGAACTCACCGGCGCGCGTTTGCATATCGCGCATCTATCGGCGAAAGGGTCGCTGGAACAGGTGCGCTCGGCGAAGCAGCGCGGTCTGCGCGTCACCTGCGAAGTTACTCCCCACCATTTCACGCTGATTGATGAAGATGTGCAATACGATTCGCGATACAAGATGAATCCACCGCTGGCGGCTCGTGAAGATCGCGAAGCGCTGCTGGCCGGC
Source organism: Candidatus Acidiferrales bacterium (assembly GCA_955651735.1). Classification (GTDB taxonomy): domain Bacteria; phylum Acidobacteriota; class Terriglobia; order Acidiferrales; family UBA7541; genus Acidiferrum. The sequence continues at coordinate 682 of CATPAM010000509.1, forward strand.
CTGGCGGATGGCACAGTCGACGCGATTGCCACCGACCACGCGCCGCACGAGCCGGCACTAAAGGACGTGGAGTTTGACCGCGCGCCCTTTGGCATCACCGGGTTTGAGACGGCTTTGAGCCTTGCGCTCGAGCAACTGGTCCATACCGGGCGAATTCCGCTGATGCGCATGGTGGAGCTGTTCACCTCCGGGCCGGCGCGGGTCCTCGGGCGCGAGCGAATCGTTGCCGCAGGCCATCCTGCGGACCTTACGATATTTTCGCTGGATCGCCAGTGGACCTTTCGCGCCGCGGAATCCGCGAGCAAGTCGCGCAACTCGCCGTTCGACGGGCGCAGCTTCAAAGGTGGTCCCGTGGCAACTGTCGTTGGCGGCCGCTTCGTCCACCGAATGTAATTTACCGCCGATCCTCAAGAGTTATAGAAAGAAAAGGACAGATAGGCACCGAGGTCAAGAACTCCGGAGGGCGCAGAAGCGTATTCGCAGCGTTTAGTGCGCGGCGGGCTCGGCGGCAGGGTGCATGCCATGTTGCGGGACTTCGTGCACACCGCGGGCGGGCGGCTCGATTTTGTGGCGGTAGAAATGGTCGAGGGGGATACGGCCTTTGCCAATGGCGTAGGCTTTCTCGATGGCCTTGGTAACGTAGGCTTTGGCCAGAGTGGCGGCCTCGAATAAGGAGCGACCCGCGGAAAGATGAGCGGCGAGCGCGCTCGCGAAAGTGCAACCGGTGCCATGCAGGACTTCTTCCTTACCCCGGTCTCCGGCGAGCGCCATGATTTCATTGCCGTCGAACAGAATGTCCACGGCTTTGTCCATGTGACCGCCCTTGACGATGACGGCGCGCGCGCCCATCTCGACAATTTTTCGGGCGGCGGCTTCCATGTCGCCGGTGTCCTTTATCGTCAGCCCGGTAAGAATTTCGGCTTCCGGCACGTTAGGGGTGATGACACTTGAGCGCTTCAGCATCTCGGCCACGATATATTTGATTCCCGCGGCGTCCAGTAACTCCGTTCCAGTCGACGACTTCATCACCGGATCGTGGACCACGTGAGCAAACTTGTAGGTGTCCAAAAACTCCGCCACCACCACAGCGTTGCCACGATTCCCCAGCATGCCGATCTTTACGGCGGCGATTTCGCAATCCTTGGCCAGCACATCAAGCTGCGCGCGCAGAGTCGCAGCCGGCGTGTTCTGCACTTCTTGGACGCCTTGCGTATTCTGCACGGTCAACGCCGTGATGGCCGCTACGCCGTAACAGCCGTGCGCGGCAAAGGTCTTCACGTCCGCCGCGGTGCCTGCGCCGCAGGATGGGTCGAATCCCGCAATGCTCAGCAGGATCGGCGGAGCAGGATTGGAGTGGTTGTTGTGATTGCTCATCTTTCCGTGCCTTGAACCTGTTCGGCAGCGCTAAGCGCGAATGTACGCACGTTTTGAGGTGAGGCGCAAGAAAAAATTTGAAGAAAATCGCGGCGCGAGACGAAGCTGGCGGCCGAATATTCTTTACGGGAACAATCCGCGGACCAGAGTGGCCTCTGCGACGCGGCCGACGGCGAGAATCATGGCGCCAGCGCGCGGCGGCACATGATGCTTGCGCATGGTGTCCACCATTTCATGGAAGGCGCGTATCATGATCTTCTGCAGGCGCAGGTTGACCTCTTCGGTGTCCCAGAGCAGCCCTTCCTGGTTCTGCACCCACTCGAAATAGCTGACCGTGACGCCGCCAGAATTGGCCAGGATGTCCGGTAACACGGTGATGCCGCGGCGCGCCAGGATTTCGTCGGCGTGCGGAGTGGTCGGACCGTTGGCGGCTTCGGCGACGATACGGGCCTTGATGGCTTCAGCGTTGGTCAGCGTGATAACGTTTTCCAGAGCCGCGGGCACCAGAATGTCGCACTTCATGGTAATCAAGTCGTCGTTGGAAATGCGGGAAGCGCCGGGCATGCCCACGACGGTGCCGGAACGCTCCTTGTAGCGGATAGCTTTGATGGGGTCGATGCCGCGCGAATTGGTGACGCCGCCGCGCGTATCGCTGAGCGCAATGACCTTGGCTTTCTTTTCGACGAACAGCCGCGCCGCCGTGGCGCCGGCGTTCCCGAAGCCCTGAATGGCGACAGTAGCGCCGCGCAACGAGATCTTCTTTAGCTTACAAGCCTCTTCGACTACAAATACAAGACCCCGAGCGGTCGCTTCCGCGCGCCCCACGGAGCCGCCGACAGAAATCGGTTTGCCGGTGACTACGCCCGGCACGGTGTGACCCACCATCATGGAGTACGTGTCCATGATCCAAGCCATAGTCTGCGAGTCGGTGTAAACGTCGGGCGCCGGTATATCCTGGTCGGGGCCGATTAGCGGCAGAATCTCGCTGGCGAACCGGCGCGTCATGCGCTCCAGCTCGGCCTTGGACATACGCTTGGGGTCGCAGATGACGCCGCCCTTGGCGCCGCCGAAGGGCACGTTGACCACGGCGGTCTTCCAAGTCATCCAGGCGGCGAGCGCTTTGACTTCGTCGAGGGTTACGTTGGGATGATAACGAATGCCGCCCTTGCCCGGGCCACGCGCGACGTTGTGCTGCACGCGGTATCCGGTCAGGACTTTTACCTGGCCGTTGTCCATCTTTGTGGGTAGCGAGACCTCGAGGATGCGCTTGGGGGTGCGCAAGATTTGGCGCAGTCCCGGATCGAGCTTCAGGAACTCGGCGGCCATGTCGAATTGAATCTGCGCGATACGGAACGGATTCAGATCCTCTCGCGGCGCAATACGCGGGATCATGGGTGCAATTGCAGGCTTTGCGACCGTGGCCATTGGCTTCGGTCCTTTCCTTTGGGCGGCGTGACGCAAATCCGCTCGCCGGTGCTTCGGTTGCCTTGCTTTTCTGGGTTACCCGAAATCAAACTAAACTTGCGGCCGGGATTTAGCCATGGGCGGCGAACTTTTGCTCGTTAGCCGCGTACTGATCGCGGCACGCAGCAGAGCAAAAGTGCAGGACCTCGCCCCCGGTACGCAGCGGAATCGCTCGCTCTTCCGCGACGTGCACCCCGCAGACCGGATCGCGGACCAGCCGCCGCGAACCGACGGTAGGCTGTTGGTTGGGCGCCGCTTCGCGGCGTGTGAGCGAATCTACGAACCCGCGCAACATCCAGACCACCACGCGCCGGAACATCGCTATGGTCAAGCACAGTACCACTAGCCAAATCAAAAATCGCATAACTCGGGAAGACGGCTCGCTCGGCCTAGTCGGCCTTGCTGTCATCGTATGCAAGGGGAAAAGCCGGAGTCAAACGAAATCCTCTGATTTCAATAGCTTGCGCAGCGCAGTGACCTTAGTCGGGCGCTGGCTGCGGGCCTCGCTTGCCAGATAAGCCGTTATTTATCAGCAGCATACAGGAGACTGAGGCTGCTTCTGACAGGTTAGGCGGGAGGCGGGGAATTTTGCGTGCCCATCACAAGCCAGCGGGTATGCGGTCGATGCCCATGTACGCGCGCAGCGCCTCGGGAATGACGATAGAGCCATCCGCCTGCTGATAATTTTCGACGACGGCGATCCAGGTGCGCCCGACCGCCAGGCCGGAACCGTTCAGCGTATGCACGAAATCGCTCTTTCCGCCGCCTTTGGGCTTGAAGCGGATTCCTGCACGCCGCGCTTGAAACGCTTCACAGTTTGAGCACGAGGAAATCTCGCGGAATTCATTGCTGGAAGGCAGCCACACTTCAAGGTCATAGGTTTTGGCCGAGGCAAAGCCCATGTCGCCAGTGCAGAGGAGCATCGTACGGTAGTGCAGACCGAGAGCCTGGAGCAAGGCTTCCGCATTTCGAGTCAGTAATTCATGTTCGTCGTAACTCTTCTCCGGATGCGTGAACTTGAAGAGTTCAACCTTTTGGAACTGGTGCTGGCGCAAGATTCCGCGCGTGTCTTTGCCCGCTGCGCCAGCCTCCGAGCGGAAGCAGGCGGTCCACGCGGTCACCTGGATCGGCAATTTCTCCTCGGGAAGCGTTTCGTCG